>CAMDJY010000137.1 GCA_945901145.1 Legionella genomosp. 1
CCACTGATAAATTTAAACGACTTCAATCTCATTACGAAATTCAGACAACCCAAGATCAAGCATTCCTCAATTTATTAAATTTTAATCATAATCAACTGGCTATCCCAGATCCGTTCAAAAATAACGATTACATCAACATCGATACACCCATTTTAGCTTATGGAAATTCACGTCAGTTATTACCACAAAATCAACAAGAAAATATCACCTTACTGATGCTGGCTTGCTGGAACGTTGATTTCGACTGGGTAAATAATTTATTAAAAAACGGGGCGAACCCCTATCAACAAACTAGTATTCATGGATATAGCCCGTTATATTTTGTTGTATTATCTCCCATTGAAAACGTCGATCAAAAAATCAACTTAATTCAATATATCGTCGATCAAGCGCGATCCACATTAAAATTACAAGATTTACATGATGAAACTATCTTACACCATGCAATAAAAAATCAACAAGTAGCTTTAGCCGCAGCAATTTTACGACTAGACGCCGGTTTATCGCATTATGGAGACGATAGATCTATTCGCGATTGTTTGAACGATAAAGATTTGGATATATTCATAGAAGCTGTGCTTTCGCTCAATGTGCAAATGATGCAAACGGTTTTACCCTACATGCGAACTAAAGATATCTCAGATCTGCTCGAAAACCGTAAAATAATCGAACAGTCATTTAAAACATGGTCTAAAAAACATGGTACTCAGCAATTGTGTCAGTACTTAAATGCCATGAAAAACCTGGATAGATTATCGCCTGAGGTCACTGATTTATTCGCAAAATATTCTGAAAAATTTAGTCGTAACTCATCACCGCCACCATCGCTGCAAAAAAGAGCACATAATTTTTTTAATGACGATAGCAACAGTGAAAAAGAAAATAAGCGCAAACACCCGTCAAGCACTGCTCAAAGAAGCACAACGCCTAAAAAATAAAAAAGTTATTTGCTGAATACATTCTCATCGAATGAGAAAAAAACGTCATTATTAAGTTTAAAATTAATAGGTGTCAGCATATCAGGCGGCGGCAGAAACATAAATTTCTGATATTCTTGTATTTGTTTTTTATTTTTTTTGGGGTGAGGGCAAGGAATTACTTCCTCTGCTTCAGGCTTTTGCATCAGCTGTTCTAACGACGAAAGATTTATTTGTGATCTAGGACGTTTTAATCGTTGAGCCAACGATGTATCAGGTTTAGGTTTAGGTTTAGGTTCATCATCTGATCTTTTTTCAAGTGCTTGCACAATGCCTGCATGAAGATTTTTGTGAGTCTCCAAAGTTTTCTTAGTTTCTTCTTTATCTTGAGGTTTCTCATATATTTCATAAGCATGCTGAAAGTGGTTCAAGCTTAATTGACTTTGTTCGAGTGCCCGTTGTAGATAGTTAATATCTGAATCTAGAGTATCAAGAATTTCTTGCTTATAACATGACCAATAATAATCACGTAATAAAACACAATGCATAGCTAATTGGTAATGCGCTGTAGCCGTTTGTTCTCGATCCCGAGACGTAGGATTCTCGTCTGAAGAACGACCAGCAATGAATTTTTTATATTGACTGCTAATTTCACCACCGTCTTTTTCAACCAAGTAAATTAAATCTCGGCATTTTTTTTGATTGGCTTTAGATGAAAGCATATGATCTAATCGTCTACTATCACTATCTATGTATGTCAATTTTGGCATATGGAAACCTATTTTATAAAACACGTAATAGATTATCATTCTATCATACTGAGTCATTAAAATTCAAATGATCATAAATAAAATGATAAAAAAGATTTTTTTAGTTCATGTAGTTTAAAATGTATCCTTGAGCTCTGAAGCTAAAGAATTACATAACGATATGAAGTAGTTTGTGGCATAATATAGCAACATCATTCTTGGGTTAGGTTTCATGAAGCTTAAAAATCTGTTACTTGCTCTTATTAGCCTTTGTATCTGTTCCTCTACTTTTGCAGCAGACAAGCTAATCTTCGCCATTGATATCGTCCGACATGGTGATAGAACACCCATCATCGCCTCACCAAGCATGGAAAAAATTTGGCCACAAGGGCCTGGGCAATTAACCCCTCAAGGCATGCACCAAGAATATGACGTAGGCTCTCGCCTCCGCCAACAATATATCAATCAATATCATCTACTACCAGATCACTATCAAGCGAACACCATGTATATTCGCTCCTCAGAAATGGATAGGACGATGATGAGTGCAGAATCTCTCCTCCTAGGCCTGTATCCAATAGGCACTGGACCTCTTGAAGGCTTTCAACCCATTCCTATTCACATCGTCCCCGCAGAGATAGATACACTGTTACGGCCGGATTATGACAAAAAAAAATCTCAAGATGCACTAGAAAAGTATATATTCAATACCCCCACCTGGATTGAAAAAGATCTAAAATTAAAACCAAATTACTCACAGTGGAGTAAACTGACTAACACACCCATCAATCATTTGATCGATTTAATTGGACTCAGTGATCGTCTGATGATCGAGCAATTATATCAGCGCCCACTTCCCGAAGGTTTGAGTCAAGAAGAAGCTACCAGTATCATCGATGCGGGTCTTTGGGCCTTTTTATATATTTCTAATCAGCCAAACCTTGCCGCACTTAGCGGTCATGAACTTGCAGTAAAAATCCAAAGTGAATTGAGTTTAGCAACCAAAGAAGACCGCCCTCTCAAATACATGCTCTTTGTCGCACATGATACCACGCTGATGGCACAACTAAAGTTACTCGGGCAAACGATAGACAACATTCCACCTTACGCGTCACAATTAAACTACGCGTTATATGACACGGGTACATCCAATTATGAAGTCAGAGTTACTTTTAATCAAAAACCCGTATCAATCGAAGCCTGTGGTGGCAATTCTTGTTCTTTAAGTAAATTTTTGAATCTAAATCCACAATGAGAATGACATGAATATCCTGCAGACTATTGAACACATTTTAGCAACAACCCCAGATCCTAGCTCTGCAAAAACCATGCAGGATATGCTCATCAAGCACACAATTAACCTTGAAGATCAGCATGCTTTTATCTATTTATCTGTTGGGTTCCCCACCAAGTTACTCAAGCAAACCTGGCTTCCAGTTTTACAAACATCACTCGAAAAAGCGCTTCCAACATACCAAATCAATCTCATCATCGACCAATTTATCAAAGCTCATCGGACCCAATTACCTGGTATGAGCCTACGCAATGTCAAAAATACCATTGCTATTGCTTCAGGAAAAGGCGGGGTTGGTAAATCAACCATTGCCGTCAACCTAGCGGTGGCGCTAGCAGCGCTCGGCGCACGGGTTGGCATCTTAGATGCAGATATTTACGGCCCAAGCATTCCAACTATGCTGGGGAAACATGAGCCTGTTAGTTTTGAAAATGAACGTTATGTTCCAATAAAGGCGCACGGCATTCAAGCCATGTCGATTGGCTATTTAACCAACGAGAGCAATTCAACCCTCATCTGGCGCGGCCCTATGCTTGCAAAATCACTGTTACAAATGCTTGATATCACCGCATGGGATGAACTCGATTATTTATTCATCGATTTACCCCCAGGCACAGGGGATATCCAATTAAGTCTGGTGCAAAAAATTCCATTATCTGGTGCAATTGTTGTCACCACACCGCAAAACATAGCAACACTTGACGCACACAAAGCCCTGAATTTATTTGAAAAAACCAATATTCCAGTGTTAGGCATTATCGAAAATATGGCGGTTTATCACTGTGAATCATGCGGCCATCAAGCGCATCTCTTCGGCCAAGGCGGTGCACAAACCTTAAGCCAAAATCATGGGTGCGAACGTTTAGGCCAACTGCCATTAAACGCACAAATCAGAGAACAATGCGACCAAGGCATGCCAAGCGCAAGCCACAGTGCCACTGAACTCAAAAACAACTTCACCACCCTTGCCCTAAAAACCGCCATGGCCATCAACCAACGCCCCTTAAATTATGCCGACAAATTTCCCCCAATCGTTGTGGAATAATCTCAAAAATTAGTCTATACGACGATAATATGTCATAAAAATTTTTGTTAAACATTCTGTACCTAAATTTTCAGATAGTAGCTGATCTTGCTACGATAAAATTGCACATTAAAGCCGGATAAAATATATCTGGACTGAGACCTAATTTATAGATAAATTGGAAATTAATTAGACGTTTAAAAGCCAAAATAGCAGAATGTTGATACAAATGAAGAAGTTTATAGCCCGCTTCATGGTGGTCCAGACACCCCTCAGTAACAAGTCTTTTCACGCAAGCATATAATGTTTCACACACCCAAACAACCAACGAAACATGCCTACATGTGGCTTGCCGAGGGCCTTGCGCTGGTCGTATTTTTGAAAAGCATAAGGGCCAGCTTGATCGACGTAACCAAAAATCGCTGAAATAAACCATTCTCCAGTAAACGCTTCGCGCCAATGTTCTATCTCATGGCCTTTGAAGATCACCAAATCCCCATAATCGACAGCAACGGATTCGGTTTGGCCGGCTAATTTAAACAGCAACGGCCAAGTGCCATGATTTTTTTTAAAAGCATCATCCGCACCAATACAAAGCCCTGCTACATATTGACACGAACTTCTGTCAGTATGCGGGGCTAATGTGTTGCCTGGTTCATAGGTATAATAAAACGATAATGTCGGCCATAACGAACATTGGGTCGCCTGTTCAACAATAGGCGTAAACTTGTCTAATAAGGTCTCCATCATCAAGTCACCATACTCGCGATGAACATTTTTTAATGGATCTGAGCGTTTGTATCGATTTGGTTTTACGCGTGCTTTTAACCGCGCATAATCAGCCAGCAATGCACACATCTCGGGTGAGAGTACTTGCTTCACGATGATATAATTATTTTCATTGATCATGATTTATCTTGCAAGCTCTTGCAA
>CAMDJY010000138.1 GCA_945901145.1 Legionella genomosp. 1
AAGTCATCGAATTAATCATAAGCCCATTACAAGCCAATTTTTTTATTAAATTTGAGCACCAAGACATTATACTTTGTGCTTATCATGAAGGCTTGGTTGACACAACCATTCACAGCAGTCCGCTGGGTTTAATTCGTTTGAGTCTATTACCAGCATCAAAAGCACGCTCCCTATTTAACGACCAGATAAAAATCACTGGCGATATCCTGCTCGGACAAGCACTAAAACAACTCTTTGATGAAATTGATATTGATTGGGAAGGACATCTTGCGCTATTTACAGGAGATGTGGTTGCGCACTCCATCGGCTCTCTAGTACGGCGTGGACTTGCCTTCAAAAACCAACTCCAAACCTCTATGCAGCATCATATTACAGAATATCTACAAGAAGAAATTCGAGTAATTCCTTCTGCAGAAGAAATCAATGATTTTTTTACTGATATTGACGGGCTCACTTTAGATGTAGAGCGGATTGAAGCACGAATTAATTACTATTTATCACGCCATGAAACCAATTAAACAGCTCATACGACTGCTTCATATTAATATTATTTTAGCCAGAAATGGTCTCGATCAACACATCGTTGGTCTACGGCTGTTTGCGCCGTTTCGATTTATGCCTTATTTCAATCCTTGGAACTGGTTCCGCCGCCAAAAATATTCTCGCGGTGAGGCATTACGCAAAACCTTAGAAGAGTTAGGGCCTATTTTTGTAAAATTTGGTCAAGCACTCTCAACTCGGCCCGATATTTTAACGCCAGATATTGCATTTGAATTATCTAAATTACAAGGTAACGTCCCCCCATTTTCAAGCACCGACGCATTACGCATTTTCGAAACATCTTTTGGTCGCTCAGCATTCGATGTCTTTCAACACTTTGATGCAGAACCATTGGCCTCTGCATCCATGGCCCAAGTGCATGCAGCAACGTTAAAAACTGGCGAAGATGTTGTCGTCAAAATACTGCGGCCACAGATTTCAAAAATCATTCAACAAGATCTCAGTATCATGCACAGCATCGCATCACTGGCCGATCGCTATTGGCCAGAGAGCAAACGATTTAAGCCCAAAGAAATCGTGGATGAATTTGAACATACTTTAACGAATGAACTCGATTTACAACGAGAAGCCGCGAATGCCAGTCTGTTAAAACGCAATTTTAAAAACTCACCACTTCTTTACGTACCGCATATCTATTGGGACTATGTTCGAGAAAACATTTTAGTCATGGAACGTATCTATGGTATTCCAGTGGCAGATGTCGAAACTATGCGCGCCTTAGGCATTAATATTAAATTATTGGCCGCACGCGGCGTCAGTATTTTTTTCACACAAGTCTTCAGAGATTGCTTCTTTCACGCCGACATGCACCCAGGCAACATTTTTGTCTCGCCCCAACACCCGCAAAATCCACAATATATTTGCATTGATTTTGGTATTATGGGTTCATTAAATGACAATGATAAACGTTACTTAGCAGAAAATTTATTAGCATTTTTTCATCGAGATTATCATCGTATTGCTGAACTACACATAGAATCAGGCTGGGTGGCTAGAACTACGCGCGTTGATGCTTTTGAGAGCGCAATTCGCACGGTTTGTGAGCCAATTTTTGAACGTCCGCTCAAAGATATTTCCTTTGGTTTGGTGGTCTTGAGGCTCTTCCAAGTCGCACGTCGATTTCATATGGAAGTTCAACCGCAATTGGTATTACTCCAAAAAACATTACTTGCGATTGAAGGCTTAGGTCGACAATTAGACCCTGAACTGAATCTCTGGGAAACGGCTAAGCCATTTTTAGAAAAATGGATCAAAGAACAAACCGGTCCCAAAGCGCTTTTCACCCATCTGCGTAATAATTTACCGTTCTTAGTTGAGCAATTGCCTCACATGCCAAGACTCATCAATGATGTGCTCGTATTAACCAAAGAAACACAAATTCGAGCGTTAGAACACCATCTGACGCACAATAATCATGTAAGAAAGACACACGGGAAAGAATTAATCATTGGAATACTGAGTGGCGTTATCTTATGCATGGGATGTTTATATTTTGATTTGATGACGCCAATCCTAAAATATAATCAAAAAAATCAATCTCATGTTGCATCGATTCGTTAAAGGCTTGATTGGCTTTTTCCTTTTCATGAGGCGTTAAATGCATAGTCCATGCGTTTGCAATCTCTTCCATCAGACGAGCATGTCCAATAAATTTGGGATTATAAGCTGACTCTAGAAACTTATGTTCAGGGTATTTCACATCAAGTGGCATTTTTTTTATTTTATCACTGATTCTTTGATGATAAATATAAGGACAAGCAGCATTGATCGCTATCGCTTCAGCTAATGTGCCTGTCTTCGTTTTCATAAAAGTATTCGCCCGATATTCGGCGATCACCGGACAGATTTTTCTGGGTTTAAACCATAAAGACTGAGGGGTTCGATTCAGATAAGTTTCTTGAATCTTGTTCCCCCACACTTGTAAGTCTTGGGCAAACAAACCTAATTCATTCGCATGTCGGTCAGCATCTTTATGATGCGCTTGCTCCATGCGAATCCGCTTGCTCAAATGTTGAATGGCGTAACTGCTCCCCAAGAGATACCACTGATCTTGCTGAATCAATTCGCAAAACACATGCGCGGGTAATTCTCGCGTGAGCAACAAATCCCATAATCGATGCTGCTCCATGCGCTGAAAAGCCTTCTCATGTGCATGAAATAAATGACTTGGAATCGATTTTGAAAATAAATTAACAGGACGCATGATTCATTGTAAATTAGTGTATAATTCTACATTTAGTTGTTAACTAAATGAAAAGAATCATAACAAAATGTTTATGAAATTACTATTAAAAAAGAGGAATTATGGCACATCAGCCCCGTAAACGGTTTGGGCAAAACTTTTTACAAGATACCTCAATTATCCAAGCGATCATCGATGCGATCCAACCGCAACCGAGCGATCATATGATCGAAATTGGTCCGGGGCTTGGCGCGCTGACACGACCATTATTGCAAAAACTTAATACATTAACCGCTATTGAAATTGATACCGATTTACATGCACAATTGAGCAGTTTATCAACGCCCTCTCATCATTTAAATTTAATTCAAGCAGATGCTTTAAACATTGAGTTTAAAGCATTTGGCCCACATCTTCGAGTCGTCGGTAACTTGCCTTATAATATCTCTACCCCATTGATGTTACATCTCTTAAATAATCATGCATGCATCGAAGATATGCATTTTATGCTACAAAAAGAGGTCGTGGACCGACTTACTGCACACCCTGGAACCAAAGCTTATGGTCGTCTGAGCATCATTATTCAGTATTTCTGCGAAACAGAGTGCCTTTTTTTAGTGCCACCAGAGGCATTTTACCCAATCCCCAAAGTAGAATCTGCAGTCGTTCGCTTAACCCCGTATCAAACACCAATTTATCCAAGCATTTGTGTTCATGCTTTACAAAAAATCGTTGCAAAAGCTTTTGCGATGCGTCGAAAAACCTTAGCCAATAATTTAAAACCGCTATTCAATCCACAAGAACTTGAGGCTTTAAATATAGACCCCCTGAGACGACCAGAACAGATTTCTATTGATGAGTACATTCGGATTACCCAATTTGCACTCGATTCGGACAAAATTAACCATGTGAACCCCTGAGGAGAATCCTGTGTTTACACGACCAACAAAAAAATCAACGCCGGCAGAGACTAAGCCACTGAATGTGCTGACTCCTATCTTATCCGCTGAACAATTGTTGTCTGAAAGTAAACGCATGGTCTTGCTGAACACCATCGCACAATCCAGTGATTTTGAAACACTGACTTATGAAGGCCTATGCCTCAACTTAATTCATCAAGTCGCAACTTATTGTCAGCGGTTACCCGAAGGCACGGTTTATTTTTCTGCTCCGGGTGGCTTGTTAGACTATTTACTGGCGCGAACCAGTGCTGCAACACAATTATTTCGTCAACACTTACTTGCAGATCCAACAGAAAAATTATCTGATGAAGAAAAACTCTGGTGGTATGCCATGTTTTCAGCCAGTTTACTCAGGGGGATTGGTTCATTGTGTGTGGATTATCATGTTGATCGTTATACACACCAAGGAAAACTTTTAAAATCATGGGAGCCCTTATTGGAAACCATGGGCCAGATCAATCACCACTATTGGTTTGAGTTTAGTAACGAAGAAAATCAGACTTTACTTAAAAAAATCACCTTGTTTTTAGCACGTAAACTGATGCCAGAAGATGGCTTTCGCTGGATTGCCTCAAATCGTGATGTTTTTGTCGTGTGGTTAGCGCTCCTTGATGAAGACCGCGCGGGGGCAAAAGGATTAGGTGCTATTCTTGATCGTGCTGATGCCATCGTCATTCAAGAAGAATTGAATTTACTCATGTCGCGCCTGATACACCCCAGAAGATCAACACCTGCTCGTATTGGCACTTTTGTTGATACAACCCCCGAGTCTTTACAAGAAAAAGAGCGCATTACTGGTTTAGAATTTATACAATGGATTCAAAACCAAATTGAAACAGGAAAATTTTTACTTAACCGTGCCCCCCTATTTGTTGTCCCCGGGGGATTGCTCATCTGCAGTGAAGCCTTTCATCTATTTTCACGCGAACACGTGACCTATAAGAATTGGCATACCGTGCAACAAGGATTACTCTCATTAAAGATTCACGACAAAAGTCTAGATAAATATGAACAGGGTGAAGGCGTAGTGGTTTCAGGAGCAATTGCATTGCCTGAATCAGTTGCACTCAGCGCTGCGTTGGCTGCGTTTCCTGAAAAACTAAGCAAAAACGGAACCTGGG
>CAMDJY010000139.1 GCA_945901145.1 Legionella genomosp. 1
CGATTGAGGGTAAGAATAGACATAATAAAAAAAAGCAATGCAGCAAGGTGCTGGTTTGATGGTTGGTCTTTCTCGATGAAAACAAAATCGTTCCCCTACTCAAAAATTGAATAATTTGTTATCATATGAGCACTTCTTAAGAGTATGAAACCATGCACAAACATTTTTTGCTTGCTGCTTTAGAACAAGCTCGGTTAGGGCGAGGACATTGTGCGCCCAATCCAGCTGTTGGTGCGGTTGCCGTATACAATGATCAGATTGTAGCACAAGCGTTTCATTCTGGCGCGGGTTTACCGCATGCAGAACGAGAATTATTGCAACAATTGCCTGAGGTCTGCACAGATATCGTTATTTATGTGACGCTAGAACCTTGTAATCATTGGGGTCGGACGCCACCTTGTGTGGATGGATTGATTGAGCGTCGCGTGCATACCGTCGTATTTGCTTATCGCGATCCTAATCCTTTGGTTGCGGATAATAATACGACAAAACGTCTGCAAGCACATGGTATCCAAGTGGTTTATTATCCTGTGCCTGAAATCGATGCATTTTATGAAAGTTATGCCTATTGGCTGCGTACGGGTTTGCCGTGGGTGACCGTAAAAATGGCGCAAACGTTTGATGGGCATATTGCCGGGCCGCAAGGGCAGCGTGTGATGTTATCTAACCTATCTTGCTCAAATTTCACGCATCAACAACGGGCTTGGGCCGATGTGATTTTGACGACAGCTCAAACCATTAACCAAGATGATCCCGCGTTAAATGTTCGTCAGTTGGGCGAGACTCATGCTAAAGTTGTGGCTATTCTTGATAGACAAGGTCGATTAAATCCTGATGCAAAAATTTTTTCAACAAGTCAGCGATGCTTAATTTATCATGAGGCGGTTTATCCAGTGCATCAATTGTTGTCTAACCGATGTGATTTATTCTGTACACCATCACAAGCATCAGGCTTAGATTTATTGGATGTTTTGCGTCATTTAGGCCAATTAGGCTTTCATGATGTTTGGGTTGAAGCAGGAGCGACCCTATTTCGCGCTTTGCACCGAGAAAGATTAGTTAATCGTACGTATCTTTATCTTGTACCGCGGGTATTGGGTACAGAAGCCATAGCGCTTTATCAAGACTTGGATATATTTGAGCACGGGCATCAAGTACAATGGCGTGTGATGGATGATAATGTGATGGCAATTTTCAATTGGAGTTTGACATGTTCACCGGTTTAGTAGAAGCACAAGGTCGCGTATTAGAGCAAAGCGTTGCTGATGCTGGTACGCGTTTAATCATTGAGTCTTCTTTCGACGATCTGGTTCTTGGAGAGAGTATTGCGGTGAATGGTGTTTGTTTGACCGTGTTATCAACATTAGACTCAGGCCGCTTAGCGTTTGACGTTTCTCCTGAAACCTTAAGCTTAACAAATTTAGGTCAACTACGTGTTGGTGCGGCGGTTAATCTAGAGCGCGCGATGCAAGTAGGTAGTCGTTTTGGTGGGCATTATGTCATGGGGCATATCGATACCACGGCTTATTTACAGTCGGTGATTCAGGTTGGAGATTACATTGAATGGATTGTTGAGGGGTTTTCTCAGCATGATTTGCGTTACTTGCTTCCGAAAGGCAGCATTACCTTAGATGGTGTGAGTTTAACGATTAATGCCGTGGAACAGCAATCGATTCGCATCATGCTGGTACCGCATACATTATCGCATACACATTTTGGAGAAGCTGGCATTGGACAATGCTTAAATGTCGAATTTGATTATCTGACGCGGATTGTTGCGCATCAATTGGGATCTCAATGGGGATCAGGTATAATGCCGGTTTTTTTGCAAGAAACTGAGGTGGCACAGTCATGAGCAGTTTAGTCGTTAAAGCACTTGCTTCGAGTCGTATCCCGTTAGAACATTATGGTGATTTTTTGATGACTGTATATCAAAACTCGGCAGACAACGCAGAACATTTTACTTTGGTGAAGGCTTATGATGTTGCCAAAGGCGCTCCACTCGTACGGATTCATTCAGAATGTATCACCGGGGATTTATTTGGTTCGACTAAGTGTGACTGTGGTTCACAATTAGAACAGTCACTGATGCGCATTGCTGCTGAGGGTGGTGTTTTGGTGTATTTACGTCAAGAGGGTCGTGGCATTGGCTTGGTAAACAAATTACGTGCTTATGCGTTACAAGAGCAAGGGTTTGATACTGTGGAGGCAAATCAACAACTCGGTTTACCCATTGATAATCGTGATTACGCCGTTGCCTATGAAATATTAACTGCCATGGGGATTCGTGAAGTGCGTTTGTTAACGAATAATCCTCAGAAAATTTCATCGTTAGAGCATTATGGTATGATTGTATGTGAGCGGATTGGATTAGAAATTAAGCCAACGCTTGAAAATCTGAGTTATTTACAAATTAAGCAAAATAAAATGGGCCATCTGCTCATGCTAAAACCAAAGGAAATGGCATGATGAATATTATTCAAGCGCATATTGAGCGCTCACAATCTTTTCCAATTGCTTTGGTTGTGAGTTTATTTAATCGAGATATCACGCACGCGCTGCAGGTCGGCGCAGTCGATCACTTGGCCGCTTTGGGTGTTAAAGCCACAGATATTACTCTGGTTGAAGTTCCTGGTGCTGTGGAAATCCCATTGGTTTTGCAAAAACTTGCAGGAAAAAATAAATATGGAGCAATGATTGCTCTGGGTGCAGTGATTCGCGGTGAAACCAGCCATTATGAATCGGTCTGTCAGTCTGTGACCGAGGGGTGTTTACGCGTTTCTCTTGATTTTGATATTCCAGTCATCTTAGGTGTGTTAATGACAGAAAATGAAGCGCAAGCATGGGATCGTTTAGGCGGTGCCCATGGACATAAAGGACGAGATGCTGTGGACACAGCGCTCGCTATGCATGATATTTTACAAAAAATTGCGGTGAGGCACCGATGACTAATTATATTTTCATCACTGGTGGTGTGGTTTCTTCATTAGGCAAAGGCATTACATCAGCTTCTTTGGCGGCTATTCTTGAGGCACGTGGCTTACGCGTAACACTGATTAAGCTTGATCCATATATCAACGTTGATCCAGGAACAATGAGTCCTTTTCAACATGGTGAAGTGTTTGTGACGCATGATGGTGCTGAAACTGATCTTGATTTAGGTCATTATGAGCGCTTTGTGCGCACCACGATGACACGGTTAAATAATTTTACATCAGGTAAAATTTACGAAAATGTCATTAAAAAAGAACGTCGTGGAGACTATTTAGGTGGTACAGTTCAAGTCATTCCACACATTACAAATGAGATTCAAGACTCCATTAAAAAGGGCGCCGAAGGGTTTGATGTGGCGATGGTTGAAATTGGCGGCACCGTCGGTGATATTGAATCGCTGCCGTTTCTTGAAGCCATTCGGCAAATGCGTATTGAACTTGGAGCACAACGCGCTTTATTTATACATTTGACATTGTTGCCTTATATTCCAACATCTGGAGAAACCAAGACGAAACCGACGCAGCACTCGGTCAAAGAATTACGTTCGATTGGGATTCAACCAGATATATTGATTTGCCGATCTGATCGAGAATTATCAGTCGGTGATCGCGCAAAAATTGCCTTATTTACCAATGTTGATAAAGAAGCCGTGATTTCACTGCAAGATGCGAAGAGTATTTATCAAATTCCTTTGATTTTGCATCACCAAGGGCTTGATGAAATTGTGGTACGTAAGTTAGGGATGTCATTAAAGGCCGCGGATCTGCATGAATGGGAGCAGGTGGTGGCAGCTCAAAGTATCCAGACGATGACCGTCAAAGTGGGGATGGTTGGTAAATATACTGAGTTGAGTGATGCCTATAAATCTTTGAATGAAGCATTGCTACATGCAGGTTTAAAAACTGAAACGCGTGTTGAAATTGTTTATATCGATGCTGAACTGATTGAAACGCAAGGTGTATTTTTATTAGAATCGGTTGACGCATTACTTATTCCAGGTGGATTCGGTGAACGGGGTGTTGAGGGAAAAATTAAATCGATTCAATACGCGCGTGAGCATCGTGTGCCGTTTCTGGGGATTTGTTTAGGCATGCAGGCGGCGGTGATTGAATTTTCGCGTCATGTTGTTGGTTTAGAGTCTGCGAATTCCACGGAGTTTGATCCAGAAACACCGTATCCGGTGATTGCGTTGATTAGTGAATGGATGGATGCGACAGGTCAGATGAATTTACGGCGCGCGGGGGATGATTTAGGTGGCACTATGCGTTTAGGCGCACAAACTTGTTTACTTGAAGCAGATTCGTTAGCGCGTGATGTTTATGGTCAAGCGTCGATCACTGAACGACATCGTCATCGTTATGAAGTCAATCAAAAATTAATTGGCCAATTGGTTAATTGTGGCTTAAAAATTTCAGGTCGATCAGCTGATGGTGCTTTAGTGGAAATGATAGAATTAGTTGATCATCCTTGGTTTTTGGCGTGTCAATTTCATCCAGAGTTTACTTCTACCCCGCGAGACGGTCATCCTTTGTTTACTCAATTTATTCTTGCCGCACGCACATATCATCAACAGGAGCATGCATGAACCTTTGTGGATTTGAAGTTGGTTTTGAATCGCCCCTATTTTTAATTGCCGGCCCATGTGTGATTGAAAGTGAGGAAATGGCGTTAGAGACAGCGGGTTATTTAAAAGAAATGTGTCAAGCACTTGCGCTGCCGTTTATCTATAAATCTTCTTTTGATAAAGCGAATCGTTCCTCAGGAAATAGTTATCGTGGGTTAGGTGTTGAACGGGGCTTAATGAT
>CAMDJY010000140.1 GCA_945901145.1 Legionella genomosp. 1
ATCTTGGCAGTAAACAAGCTGAGCAAGTCTTGTTGTGGTTATCTTCGCAAACTGATGAGCGGGTGAGTTTCATTGAACCTGCTCATATTAACGATCCTCAGACAGTCACCACGGATGTTCCAGCTTACATGTGGACCTTGCCTGTGAGTTAATGCTATCGGTTGCATGCGGATGTATGATATGATTGATTCCAAAGTTGCCATTTTGTTGGCATTTTGAATTAATTTATATCATTCATCTTTTAGGATTTTACATGACTTTTCAAGCTTTAGGCTTAGTTGAACCGTTACTGCGCGCGATTAGCGCCTGTGGTTACGAAACACCATCCCCCATTCAAATGCAGGCAATTCCCTTGATTTTACAAGGTAAAGATATTTTGGGTTCGGCACAAACTGGCACGGGTAAAACCGCAAGTTTTATTTTACCGATTTTACAACGGCTTTCGACTAAGCCTCAGGCTAAACCCAATCGAACACGTGTATTAATTTTGGCGCCTACCCGTGAACTTGCCGCTCAAATTTATGCAAGTGCCGAACAATATGGCGCATATCTTAAAATCCGGACGACTGCGGTTTACGGCGGTGTGAAAATTAATCCGCAAATGATGAAGTTGCGATCAGGGACTGAGATATTAATTGCGACACCTGGTCGTTTATTTGATTTGCATCAACAAAACGCGATTCAATTTCATGATGTTGACACCCTCGTGCTCGATGAAGCAGATCGTATGCTGGATATGGGTTTTATTCACGATATCAAGCGTATTATACAATTATTACCGCATAACCGGCAGAATTTATTATTCTCCGCTACTTTTTCTGATGCAATTCGCACTTTGGCAAAAGGCATTTTAAAACAACCTAAAGAAATTGATGTGGCGCCTCGAAATGTCACAGCAGCTGCGATTCAGCAGCATATTCACCCAGTCGACAAAAGTCAAAAAACTGCACTATTGGTGCATTTGATTCATCATCATCAATGGCGTCAAACTTTAGTATTTACGCGCACGAAACACGGCGCCAATAAGCTTGCGAAAGAGCTTTATAACCTAGGCATTGATTCTTTGGCGATTCATGGCAATAAATCACAATCCCAACGCATGAAGGCTTTAGCTGAATTTAAAGCAGGCAAGATTCCTGTATTGGTTGCAACTGATATTGCAGCACGCGGCATTGATATTGATGCACTGCCTTCCGTTGTGAATTTTGATTTACCGCAAGTTGCAGAGGATTATGTTCATCGCATTGGTCGTACAGCAAGAGCCGGGGCATCCGGTGTTGCGATATCACTGGTGAGCGCTGACGAAATCAATCAACTGGTTGCCATTGAAAAACTGTTAAAACGAAAATTTGAACGTATTGACGTTGACGGCTTTGAACCTAAGCATAATCTACCCAGTCAATTGATTGCTAAGCCGATTCAGGCACCATCAAGACAGAGCAGTAAAAACAGACCAGCTCATAAAACAACGACCAGCACGCAAGCTAATAAGCCACAAAAACGTTGGTTTAAAGCACCGCGTTAAATTTACAGATTGGATTGAGTTGGATTGATATTCAGTTTTTGATTCTGCTTTTCATGTCTCTTGGCTTTTTTTTGAGCAGCCTTGAAGTCTTTGTCTTTAGCAAATACAAACGAGGCAGCTTCTTCAATAAAAAAGCCAATATCGTCAATATTTGCCCATTTACAATAGGCATTAATTTTTTCAAAAATTTCTGAACTGATTGCCGCTTTAATTTTTGATTTTTTATTGAAACGATTGCTATTGATGATTGCCATGTTGAATCCTTTTTTCTTAAAATTTAAGCATTAATGCTTTAATTTTACCTCATAAATCCCCTCATTTTCAAATGCTTAAAAAAAGACCATTCTAGTGTGCTTGTTTTTCTAATGCGTCCTTGTCTTCAACTCGGCTTCTCGGTATAGTGTCGTTTCTTACCAAGGAGGCTTTATTATGTCTGAGACTAATGTTACAAGTCCATATCAAGCAGCTGCAAGAGTTCGTGAACAATATCCTGTTTTTAAACCACGAATTGGCATTGTTCTTGGTTCTGGTTTAGGTGGTTTTGCTGATGATCTAGAAAATCGTGCTTTTATTTCTTATCGAGATTTACCGGGTTTTCCTCATACCTCAGTGTATGGTCATGAGGGTACTTTGGTCCTGGGTCAGTTGTATGGTGTTGATGTCATTTGTCTTCAGGGACGCGCGCATGGTTATGAAGGTCCTAGCCATGAAGCGGTGAAAACTTATGTGCGGACATTAAAACTTTTAGGATGTGAATATTTTTTTGCAATTAGTGCCAGTGGCTCATTGCGAGAAGCAGTTGGTCCTGGAGAACTGATGCTGATTCATGATCATATTAATTTTCAACCAGGAAACCCATTGATAGGACCCAATGATGATGATTTTGGCCCTAGGTTTTTTCCGCTTGATCATGCTTATGATGAAGAAACGCGTCATCAATTACAGTTGATTGCAATAGAAGAAAAAATCGCGTTAACGCCAGGGGTTTACATTGCTGTTTCGGGTCCAAATTATGAAACCGCAGCTGAAATTAGAGCTTTTGAACGCTTAGGTGCAGATGCAGTTGGTATGTCTACCGTCCCCGAAGTTTTAGTTGCAACGCATTGCGGGATGAAAGTTGCTGTTATCGCAATGATTACTAATTATGCAACAGGACTTGCTAAAACCAGTCATAGTCATGAGTCAGTGGTCCACACAGCGGCACAATCTAGTGAAAAAGTCTCTCGCTTGTTAAAACGATTTATTCAATATCTAGCTGCATAGAAAACACTCATCCCGCCGATCGGCGGGAGACACAATATTTTACGCCACTGAACATTTCTTGTTACCCATACAAAACCCAGTTATTTCAACAGTTTTACACAATTACACACAGACTTGTACACAGATTTTGTGGATAAATAATTTTTTTTAATCAATTTAAAAAATAAAAAAAAATATATTTTTCAAGTACTTATATTTTTTTGATGAGTTTTGACTCAATATGTTAAGTGCTTTACAAATAAAGTTATCCACAGGTCATGTAGGTTTCGAGCTTTTTGTAGCAGTCTTGAGCTTGTTGATGATCGATGTCTTTAATTTTATCTTGTAATTTTGAGAAAAGGCCTAAATCATGCAAGCTTTTGATACATTTTTTATCTAATAATCGTTTGGTGTGTCTAATTAACATCTTAGGTTCGATATTTTCAGTGTTGAATAGATTTTTTTCACCATCAAACAAATCATGCAGAGTATCGATACAGGCAACAGAAAATTGAAAATTCTGCAAGCCGATTAAACGAATCCCTCGAAGTATTCGGGCGGGATCAGTCGTAAAAATCTTGTTAGGATCATCGACGGTATTTAAGACATGATTATCGATATCAGCCCACGAATCAGCTGTCAAGCTGAATACCTTTTCTTGTTTAAAATCATAACATAGCGCACATGGGATATAATCTAGATTTTTTTTTGCAAAATCAGAAAAAGTTTTTTCTTTGGACAAGGTGATCTCAACTTTGGTTGCCCAATAGAGTGGAATGGTGTAACGCCCGTTCTCTTCATATCCATATTTATCATCAGTTTTATGGGGTTCTTTAGCGCCTAATTGTATGAATCTATCAATGATGGGTTTTATTTTTGTCGTATACTGAGTCTCAACATCGATATCTAAAATACATAAATCAAAATCATCAGGATTATCCTTAAATAAAGCACTACCATACATAAAGACAAAGCCTGAACAGTCTGATTCATTGATTATTTTATGTAATTCTTGAAATATTCTGGTCAGTGGTTCGTTGCTTTTCTTGAAATTGGGTGGACGATCTGACGTGTATAGTCCAGCAAGCGGATCGATAGATATTTCTTCAACATTTATCGGGGCTTGCTGTTCGTTGGTTTTTTTTCTTTTTTTGTGCTTTTTTTTATGTTTACTATTTTGTATTTTATTGCATTGAAGCCATTCAAGATAGGCATTAAGCTCTTGATAGCCATACGAAGGTGTTAGGCTTCTATCGTTTTTTGATTCATTTGGGAAACTTTGTTTGCGTGAATCTTTTAAATGCTCGAGAGCTGATGCATTTGCATCACCAAGAGAAACTTGGACGCAGAGCTCAATTTCTTTTAATATAGAAAATTGATAGGCAAATGCTCTAAATAAAACTGAATTTTTGTCGACTACCTCAAAAAATTTTTTTTGTATTTGTTTGGATTTTTTTACATATTCTCGTGCTTCATTTTGATTGGTATGCAATAGCGCTTGACTGAATAGTAGATGGGCTCTTGAATTATACAATACGCAATGGGCAATAATTTGTAAGTATACAAATTTAAATCCTAAGTTTGGATCTGAGGAATTGAACAGATTGGTCTGTTGATAAAGAATCTGATGAGTCTTTATGTTTTCTACAAATGTATACCCTGTGCTGAGTAAAATATCTATTAATCCACAAACAACAGTGATACTTTCCTGATGAATAAAGCCTTTTTCTTCATTTGGACAGAGTTCGTAAAGATAAAAAAATGAGAATTGATGAATAAAAAGCGTTAATTGATCATACTGTTTTTTCGTGAATGCTAAATCATCTATTTGATAACAATCAATCAATGTTTTTTTAATTTTTTTTATTTGTTTTGAAAACCATGCGTTGAATGTGTTTTGACTGAAATGGTCCCCTAATTGCTCTTTAAATTCTACTTGTGCTTGGTTCATTGCAGCGATTAAGGAAGTGTGTTTAGGATTATCTTCAATTGAGAGCGCGATGCTTTTGGCTTGCTCATGAGGATAT
>CAMDJY010000141.1 GCA_945901145.1 Legionella genomosp. 1
TCAGTGAATTTGATTTAACAGTATTAGGACAAGCTCTTCTGCCACAGCGCGATATGCAATTTACTTATTTAAGCTTGCAAACACTGTATGACCGATATTTCATTCACGAACAAGGCGTACACTACGAATTACCACAAGCATTTTTTATGCGGGTAGCGATGGGACTTGCGATTCGTGAAGACAACAAAAATGAACGGGCCATTGAATTTTATCAACTACTTTCATCGTTTGATTATATGTCATCAACACCCACTCTGTTTAATTCAGGAACAATTCGCCCTCAGCTTTCAAGTTGTTATTTAACCACTGTTCCCGATGATCTAGAAGGTATTTATAGCGCCATTCGAGACAATGCGCTGCTCTCCAAATTTGCAGGCGGCTTAGGCAATGATTGGACGTCTGTGCGAGCGATGGGCTCTCATATCAAAGGCACCAATGGTCAATCACAAGGTGTCGTGCCCTTTCTTAACGTTGCCGATGCTACCGCGGTTGCTGTCAACCAAGGAGGCAAACGCAAAGGTGCTGTGTGCGCCTATCTTGAATGCTGGCACCGTGATGTTGAAGAATTTTTAGAACTACGTAAAAACACTGGAGATGATCGACGTCGCACACACGATATGAATACTGCACTCTGGATTCCAGATTTATTCATGAAACGTGTTCAAGAAGACGGAAATTGGACATTATTTTCCCCAGACGAAGTTCCTGGACTCCATGATAGTTATGGTAAAAATTTTGAAATACTCTATCAAAAATATGAAGAGCAAGCGGCAGCAGGTAAAATTCATAATGTCAAAACGATTGCTGCGGTTAAATTATGGCGCAAAATATTATCCATGCTCTTTGAAACCGGTCATCCATGGGTGACATTTAAAGATGCATGCAACGTCCGCTCACCACAACAACATGCGGGCGTAATTCACAGTTCGAATTTGTGTACTGAGATTACACTCAACACGTCGGCCGATGAAATTGCTGTCTGTAACTTAGGCAGTATTAATTTACCTGCGCACATTGAAGCGGGTCAATTAGACACTGTCAAATTACGACAAACGGTGCATACTGCTGTGCGCATGTTAGATAACGTCATCGATATTAATTACTATTCCGTACCAACTGCACGCAACTCTAATTTAAAACATCGTCCTGTTGGTTTAGGCATCATGGGTTTTCAAGATGCACTGTATAAGCTTGATATCGACTATGCATCGAATGAAGCTGTTGCTTTTGCTGATCAATCGATGGAAGTCATCAGCTATTACGCCATTGAAGCCTCGAGTGAACTCGCCAAAGAACGCGGCAAATATTCAAGTTATGAAGGCTCACTCTGGAGTAAAGGCATTTTACCGATTGATTCAATTAGTCTGTTGCAACAAGCACGCGGTCAATCGTTAGAACAAGACCGTTCACAACAATTAGATTGGGAAGCGCTTCGCGTCAAAGTACGCACACAAGGTATCAGAAACTCAAATCTCATGGCGATTGCGCCCACAGCAACCATTTCAAACATTTGTGCAGTCTCCCAATCAATTGAACCAACTTACCAAAACTTATACGTAAAATCGAATTTATCAGGCGAATTTACCGTGGTTAATCCTTATTTAATTGCAGATTTAAAAGCACTCAACCTTTGGGATGAAGTGATGATCAATGATTTAAAATATTTCAATGGCAGCATTCAACCCATCAGCCGTATTCCAGAAAAACTCAAAACACGCTACGCAACCTCGTTTGAAATTTCACCCGACTGGTTAATCGAAGCTGCTTCACGCCGCCAAAAATGGATTGACCAAGCGCAATCATTAAATATTTATATGGCTAAACCATCCGGTAAAAAACTTGATGAACTCTATCGTTTTGCATGGATTCGTGGCTTAAAAACTACTTATTATTTAAGAAGCTTAGGAGCAACCAATGCAGAAAAATCTACAGTGACCGATGGTGCACTCAATGCCGTTAAAATCGAAGAACCCCAAGTATGTTCCATACTTGACCCTGACTGCGAAGCCTGTCAATAATTTTAGGAGAACATCATCATGTCAACGTTAATGCAAGGCTTAGAAATGCTCGATATGGGCGCAGCACGTATTCAAGTGGATGATAAAAAAATTATCAACTGTCGTGCAGATCTCAATCAACTGGTGCCATTTAAATACCCCTGGGCTTGGGATAAATATCTCAAAGCCTGTGCTAATCATTGGATGCCAAATGAAATTAGTATGAGTGCTGACTTAGCCCTATGGAGTAGTCCAAACGGCTTAACTGAAGATGAACGCTTAGTCATCATGCGTAATTTAGGTTTTTTTTCAACAGCAGATTCATTGGTTGCCAATAATTTAGTGCTGGCAGTCTATCGTCACATCACCAACCCGGAATGTCGACAATATTTATTAAGACAAGCCTTTGAAGAAGCATTGCATACCCATGCCTACCAGTATGTTATTGAAAGTTTAGGCATGAACGAAGCTGAAATATTCAATATGTATCGGGAAATTCCTTCGGTCGCGACCAAAGCAGCTTGGGCATTACCGTTTACCCAAAGCTTAGGTGATGAAAGTTTTCATACCGGTACACTGGAAAATGATCAAAGACTATTAAGAGATCTGATTGCATTTTACGTGGTTTTTGAGGGCATATTTTTCTATGTCGGCTTTACACAAGTATTATCAATGGGTCGTCGCAACAAAATGGTGGGAACTTCTGAGCAATTTCAATATATTTTGCGCGATGAATCCATGCATATGAACTTTGGGATAGATGTCATCAACCAAATCAAAATTGAAAACCCACAGTTATGGACCCCGAGTTTTAAACAAGAAATCATTGAGCTGATTCAAGAAGGGGTTAAACTAGAATGCCAGTATGCAAAAGACACCATGCCCAATGGTATTTTAGGCATGAATGCTGAAATGTTCGAAGAATATTTATATTTTATCGCCAACCGTCGTCTTGCACAGATTGGCTTGCCAGAACAATATCCAGGTGCTGAAAATCCATTCCCTTGGATGAGTGAAATGCTTGACTTAAAGAAAGAAAAGAATTTCTTTGAAACCCGAGTGATTGAATATCAAGCCGGCGGCACCTTAAGCTGGGAAGACGAATAAGCCGCTATAAAATCCTCGATGGCTTCAAGCGTTTCATAATTTCTAATTGTATCATCAGAGCAAATCGTTTCTAATTGCTCTGATGACAAATGGTTCAGACGTTCTGCGTTCAACAAACCATGTTTAATCAACACCATCCCATTATAAGAAGGAGAAGACAGCAGGATCTGATATTTCTCTTTATCCGTTCGATTCAGATATAAATTCTTCACCTGATAATCAAAGCTCTTCGACTTTTGAAAAAGCTCGCAAACCGCATCCGACATTTCTGCAATAACACAAGGATTTTTTTCAAATTCTTCATGAAAATAAGGCAAGTAATTATTAAATGCCCGCATCAGCGTTAGGCAATCATCTGGGTTTGTTACATCAGCATCAAAAATAAATCCATAGTTATAAAAATCAAATCGATTGATGATAGCATCAGTATCAGAGATATCTCGAAAAATAGCTATAGACGACTGATTCCACATGCCAGAAGCCACGCCACCATATCCCTCGACCTTTAGATGAAAAATATTCTGATGAAAATTATAAGCTAGAAAAACTTGAACAGCATGATTGTTCATCGGAATATTGTACTTGATGCGCGTCATTGGCGCGTTAAATTCAAGCAAGCTAGGAAAGCGAAAATAATCGCCCAAACCTGGTAATTTTTTAAAGCGTTCTAATAATAATTTCATAGGCAAAGGGATAAAATCTATCGAAAAACCGACTTGCTTAACAAAAACGCGTGCGTTATAACTCATCCAAGCCTGATGAATCACACTGTGTATATCAGCTAAAGTATAGGAAGGAACATCCAGATATGCTCGATAAACATTAGTATCACTAATACCGTTATAATAGGCAAATGGATTAGCTTGGGTAACATTAAAATTAGGTGAAATATCAAGTTGATTCTTATTTTTTAAATCATTTATCTTCAAAAAATGATCTAAAATGAAATCGTTATAACTTCCATATAGAGGAATTTCTTTTATTTGTTCTAAAAATAATAAAAGCATCTGCCTAAATCTTTGTACTTGAAGTTCTTTTTGAACATCCTGATATTGACCGTGCTGCAATGCTTTAATTGACCGATCAAATAAATCGATCCACTGATCCAACACATTAAATCGCATCATAAGATTATTTCTACAAGTATCTTTTACCAGTGTTTTAAGAATATTTTGAATCTTTTCAGAAAAAAATGGGAACAAACCATCATAAACCTCAGGCTCTGACCATAAATCAATTTGTCGATTCAACTCGTTTAGTTCTTTTAAAGCATGGAACAATTCATCTCTTTCTTTTGTGACGATGCTATTGTAATAGGCATCATACAAAACATGTAAATCTCTTTTCTCAGAAAAAAACTGAACATTAATCCAATATTCATGGGTTTTAGTTTTGACAAGATCGGCAACTAAAGTCGCAAGCTTCGCGCCTTGGCCACTATTACAGACTTGCTCACAAAAGACTTCCCATTCAGGCCTGCGTTCTTGAACTGCAATATAACGGCCTAAGATTACTAATTCTTGATAATAGGCCAATTTATGTTTTTGCTGCGGCTGTTTTGTCGCAGCAAGCGATCTGACGAGCGATGTTGAGAGGACATCTTCTTGATGTTCAGAGATGAATAAACCTTCAAATTTTTTGAGAATATTTAAATAATCAAGATTTGCTTTAAAATCATTCTGA
>CAMDJY010000142.1 GCA_945901145.1 Legionella genomosp. 1
CCTTGCAAAGGAATTTAAAGCTTGCACGTATTGTTGGCAATGAGGCTAGATCTCTCTTAAAGGCATCAGCCACTCATCCTGATAGTAATGAGATTGCACCAGAAGAAAAAGAACATATTCGACAAGCGATTGATGGTATGCGAGAAGCGATGTTCGCGTTATTTCCTATGGAAACCAATCGTTGGATTCGTTTTGCTGCTCTACGCGCGATCCAAGAGCAGGTTGGGAATTGTGAGGAATATAGTCAAGTTGCATTATATAGATTACAAGAGATGAATCCATCCATACCTGCGGAATTGTATCGGATTGCAAATGGGGACCATTGCTTTTTAGTGATAGGAAGGGATCCATCAAGTTCAAGATATGATTGGCGCACTTGGGGTGATCATGCGGTTGTTTGTGATGCATGGTTAGGAGCTGTTTATCCAGCAATAGAAATTCCAACGCAGCTGATAGATACGACGGGGTATACCTTGCAGGAATACATGGCGTTATCTTTTGTGATGACATTTAATCCGAGGTATCACCGCTTGAGACCCGTAGCCGAAGTGGTTGAAAGCCATTCTAAATATAAGGCGGCTGAAAAAATAATGTTTTATACGCAAGCAAAAACGAAAGAGAATCAATCTCTAATTGATCAATCAGCGTATACAGTGCGAGAAAACCATCGGATGATGAGAGAGTTTGGTTTGTGCGAAGAGGTTTCTGTTCGCAGTACTGGTTTAGGCGCGAGGAACATATGATAAGTGTTATTCAACGAGTGACTCATGCTCATGTGAAGATTAATGATGAAATCGTTGGAGCGATTGATCATGGGATAATGGCTCTGATTGGGATAGAAAAGACAGATACAGAAAAAGAGGCTGAGAAATTAGTTCATAAAATGATTCATTATCGGATATTTCCAGATGAGCAAGGAAAAATGAATCAAAGTGTATTGGATGTTAAAGGTGGATTGTTACTGGTTTCCCAGTTCACCTTAGTGGCTGAAACAGCCAAAGGAACACGTCCAGGTTTTTCAAAAGGAATGCTTCCACTTGAGGGTAAACTATTGTTTGAGTATTTGGTTGAACATGCAAAAAAACAAGATTTGTTTGTTGCGGCAGGCCAATTTGGTGCGGATATGCAAATTAGTCTTTGCAATGATGGTCCAGTGACGTTCATTTTAACGACATAGCGGTTTAATTTTTATTGGAAGTAGAGTATGAAATTTTTTGGTATGAAATTTAGCGACCTTTTCAAAGGCCATGATGTATTTATTGACGATCTAAGAAAAAGTGCTTATACGATAAATCCAACTGTATTACCTGATATTGATTTGGTGGTTGTATTGTCAGGCAGAGCTACAGTTTTAGGTGTTGATGCGGATAATCTCAGACGACCATTTGATTTATCAGATGATCTTGAGCGATTAAAAGAAGGTATTCGAGTCGCAAGAACAGTGAATGCCATGAGGGCAAATAAGGAGTTGAATACACTCACACGTGAAGATCATATAACCCCGATTTTTTATAATGGGCGATCGATTCATAACCAGCACTTGAGACAGGCGTTAAAACAAGGATTACTCGATTATCCAGAGGAATTGTTTATTATCCGTGAAATTCATCCGGAAAACACAATTGGTCAGATACAGTCATTTAAAGAGTATCTTGCTTATAATCAACATCACAATGTTGCTGTTGTATCCAGTGCTTATCACCTTGCGCGAGTTGCAAGAAGTATTGGGCAAGATTCACCTCAATCAAGAGAGGAGAATGGAAATGATCATGCCATTAGCCAATTAAACATATTTCTATATGGAATACATAAAAATGAAAAGCGGCCTGGGATGATACATGACCTTTTGGGTGAGTATGATGCTATGCAACGCTATTCATCTGGGGCAGTGCCATCCATATCAAGATTACAAAGTAAAAATGTATTTTTTAACGATGAAGAGTTTCAGGCTGGTATTCATTTTAATAGAGCGATGTTTTGGGCAAGAACTGGTTATATCCGAACAGTGAGAACGCCCGCAGCATTACTTCGTTATTTTGATGAATATCTTAGAGCAGATGCGCCGTTTATGCATCAGCAATTTATGGAATTTGTTAAAACACGCCCCTTAACAGGCTTACGAGTGTTACATCACGTTCCTGTTGTAACAAATACATTATTAAAAATTGCTTGTCTTATTGAAGCTGGTGCTATTGTTACAGTTACTAATCCATCATTCATGAAGCCAGCGAGGGCTGCTGTAGAGAGTTTGCATTCTGCTGGAATTCGTTATGTTGCTGATTTATCAGATTTGAAAGACGAGTCTTTTGATTTGTATTTTGATTGTGGCGCTGAATTATATCAAGCGCTTGGTGCACCTATGATTGGAGCGATTGAGTTAACGGCTTCTGGTGATCAATTTTATCGACAACAGCTCTTAAATTTCCCAGTAATCAGTATTGATCCTACGCGTACAAAACAACTCGAAACAGTTTTCGGATGCGCTGAAAGTAGTCATACAGCAATTAAGTTGTTAACAGAACAAAATCCAGCAGAAAAATCATGGGTGATTTTTGGTTTTGGTAAAATTGGTCGAGGACTGGCGTATTTTTGTAGTCAAAATAACACGCCGATAACGGTTGTTGATCTTTCTGCAAGACAAAGACGTGCTGCACGAAAACTTGGTTTGAATGCGATTGATCCACACGATGAAATTGCATTGCAAAAAGCCTTAACTGATGCAGATATTGTTGTGACAGCAACCGGTGGAAAATCGATTCTCGATCCTTATCCTTACGAATGGTTTAGAGGAAAAATATTGGCTAATATGGGGATATACGATGAATATGGTCCGAAATTTACTGAGGAGGAAGTATTGAATCGTAAGGCTCCTGTTAATTTTGTACTTAAGGATCCAACACCTATGAAGTATATTGATCCTGAGTTTTATATTCATAATATTGCAGCACTCTTTTTCAAAAAAGACTTAAAACATGGTCTACATGTATTGCCGGAAACGATAGATCAAAGTATTTTACAACGGTGGTGTGCGCATCATGATTTTCCATTTGATAGAATACATCAGTGGTTTATTTCTCCTGAATTGATGGGTAACACAATGGAAGAGGATCGCGAAGTTAATTTGAGATTGGTGTCATTGTGAGTTCGTTGTTTGATCGTGATAATCGGTGTGAAATTATTGTAAGAGCCAATGCTTCCGTTGAAAAATTTATTTATCCCAGATTTGAAAAAATATACCGATTATTGATGATAATGAGGTCAAATATTTCATGACACGAGCGATTGAAAAAATAGCAATATTCTGTGGCGCAAAAATGGGGATTTCTGACACTTATTGTGAAGAGGTGCAAAAATTTGTCGATAAAGTTTGTGCGTTAGGCCTGACTATTGTTTACGGTGGTGGCAATGTCGGTTTGATGGGGGTCATTGCAGATCAAACTTTGAAAAATAATGGAAAAATAGTTGGAGTTATCCCAAAAAAACTTGTCGATATTGAGCAGGCGCATACCGGATTAACCGATTTGTATATTGTTAATTCTATGGATGAAAGAAAAGCATTGATAGCGGAGCTCTCAGACGCTTTTATAATGTTACCTGGAGGAACAGGCAGTTTAGATGAATTTTTTGAGATGTTCACATTAATGCAATTAGGTTATCAAAATAAGCCATGTGCCATTCTAAATATCAATTGTTACTATGATCATCTTATTAAATTTCTCGATCATGCGACAATGGAGGGTTTTTTGATGTCGAAGCAACGAGAAAAAATAATTACTACTAAAAATTCCGCGGAACTTCTTGAAAAACTAATGCAAGATTCGTAAAACTTTAAGAGTGTGATACTCAAAACGAGAAGAGTCATGACAACTGAGAAGCATAAAGGTAACAATCACTTAGAAGCTATTCAGTGGGGATATGATCATCTATTATCTATCGGATATCAATTAACAAGCAATTTTCCTGAAATTGTCCAGGAAACTCCTTGGTCTTATGTTGTTCGATTTTCTACTTCTGTTGGTTATGTTTATTTGAAACAGACGCCAAAATTACTCGCATTAGAAGCGAATATTATTCATATACTACGTCAAGAGTTTCATGCGTCTGTTCCGAGAATGATTGCAAATAATCCACACTTAAATTGCTTTTTGATGAGCGACGAAGGTTGCACGTTGAGAAGCATTCTAAGGCGAAAATTTGATGAAGATTTAGTTTGTAAGGCAATAACTCAGTTTTCGTCCACACAATTGCTGGTTTCTAGTCGAATTGATGTTTTAATGAAGGTCGGTGTTCCTGACTGGCAATTAGATAAGTTTCCAGCGTTATACCAAGATCTACTTTTAAAAAAAGATATGTTAATTGAGGATGGTTTATCCGAAGAAGACATAAGCAAACTAAATCAACTTGTTCCAACAGTTTGTGATTTGTGTGAAAATTTGTCCAAATATTCTATTAAGCAAACCATTGTTCAACCAGATTGTAATGATAATAATACCCTTGTGAATGAGCATTCACAGCAGTTGACTATCATTGATTTAGGTGAGCTTTCAATTTCGCATCCATTTTTTTCATTGCATAATTTCTTATTACAAATGAAAAAACACCATGGATTGACGGAAGTAGATAGTCGATATGGTCGAATAAAAGATGCTTATTTTTCTATCTACAAATCATGCGTATCTAAACAAGATTTAGATGACGTTTTTTCGATGGCAGCGTTATTATTTCCTATTTATTGGGCATTTAGTAATTATCGATTACAGAATGCAT
>CAMDJY010000143.1 GCA_945901145.1 Legionella genomosp. 1
ATTAAATTACGAAAACTTTCTGCACCTGTCTGATTTAAAAAACAAAATAAATCAAACATTTAATCTTGATTTAGATACGCTCTCAATGGGCATGAGTGATGACTTAACAGAAGCAATTCGCGCCGGAAGTACTATGGTTAGAATCGGAAGAGGTATTTTTGGTGAGCGGCTTTAATTCATGCGAGCAATTTGATAATAATAAGGACGAACCGGATTTCCAAGTCCTTGACTGACAGACCAGAGCTTGTTGATAGCTGAGCGTTGTGAGGTTTTTTCAGCAATCGCCGGATTATTAAAATGCAAACGATTGTCAGAAAATAACAACACGATTTTTCCTGATAAATCTTTATTTTTTGACCAATAGCGGTACATTAAACTTTCACCACCAAATAGATCACTCCCCTGCACAGCATAAGCTTGATTGATTTTTTTATGCTCCAGCCATTTTGACTGATAAAACCAAAGCTCACTGCCAATATTATATTTATCAAGCGCAATGAACACCGGCATTGAATCAGTGTCAACTTCAATTTTTTTGGCAATATGGTAGATTTGCTCGGTTAAATTTTCCCATGAAATATATTTATTTAAGAAAAGTCGATGCCCGATTGCGGGCGTACCAAAACCAATGCCCAAAATCATCGTCATATAACCAATCAATAAAACCATCGCTGTATACAGCCAGAGTTTCTGATAACTTTGAAATTGGATCGAAAGCCACGGTATGAGAGCCAGCAACCCCGGACCAATCCAATTAAACTTCACTGGATGCAGCGTGCTGTATAAACCAAAAAAAACCAAAGGCAGCACAGTAAAAATCTGAATAAAAATTTTAGCAGAAGAATTAAGTGGATGATGAGAAACATGCTTTTGCAATAATTGTTTCAATCCTAATACACCCACCGGCATTAAAAAGAGTAGCAGCAGTCCGATTAATTGGTGAGTCGAAAACGAGTAAGTTTCATGAAAACGACGCGAGCTTTGAAATGCAAATGAAATCCATTCATGTTGATAGTTCCAATAAATTACTGGAATAAAAAAACCTGTTGCAATCATCACAGCGACATAAGGCTGCCACCGAAAAAACCAAACGCGTGCTGCGGGCACCCAAAGTAAATACACAAAAATACAAGGGCCTAAGAGAACGATGGTATATTTAGACAACAACCCCAACCCCAGCCCAACGCCGGTCCACAACCAATAGCGCGCTTCACCCAATACCATCGCTCGATATAAACAATATAAACAAGCTGACCAACATGCTAACAAGGGTTGATCCGGTGTCATGACCCAAGATTGTACAAAGAAAAACGGCAAAATCGACAAAAGAAAAACGCTATAAATGCCACGCTTTGGATGAATAAGCTCGGTTAATTGATAACTAAAAAAAGCCGCAATCCCCCAACAGAGCATTGAAGGTAAGCGAACACTCCACTCAGATAAACCTAAGCTTAAAGTAAAAGCCCGAATCAGTAATGCCACCATCGGCGGGTGATCTAAGTAACTGAAATCAAGATGATTGGCATAATTCCAATAATAAGCTTCTTCGACTAATAAATTACTTAAATCTAAACAAACAAGACGCAAGAGGATAGAAAACAAAATAAATGAAAATATAACTTTATTTTGCAAATTTAAAATCATCATGATGATTCATTCATAAATCACACGATTCTATCGAGCTTCCAGGCCATTTTCAATGACGCATGCATTTCTGTCACTGCATTGTATTTTCAAAAAAATGGTATAGCATTCATTTAATGCTATTAAGAATAGTATACCAATCATGTCTGAAAAAAAATTTTTAACAGCAATTGCCGATAATCCGTTAATGCAGCTAAAAATATTGGGTGAAAATATTCGAGAAGCTCGCATTGCAAGGAACTTTACGCAAAAAGAGCTCGCAACACGAGCCCTTATGTCCAAATCAACTTATGTCAGCGTAGAAAAAGGAGAACCAAAAACATCCATTGGCGCTTATATTGCAGTGCTTGACTTGCTCGACCTACTCAAGGGTCTAGAAGATATAGCAGCTCCTCATAAAGATGAAATCGGTCGTCGTTATCGGGCATTCAAGCGTAAAAAAAGGCCCTCTCATGTATAGCCGTGCTTATGTATTTACACTTTCTCCTCATGGTGATCGCAGGCTAGTTGGCGAGATAAGAACTTCAAATTTGATGGGTGTTGGTTGTCTTCAATTTAGTTTGTCACGAACAAGACCTATAGAAAAACCAGCACTGCCAACTATTGAAAGCTTGTTGCGACTTTCAAAGGCAACAGAAAATCTGCTACTGAAACATCAACTGACAAATTCTGAGCTTGCCTTAAGAGAAAGTAGCATTGATAATTTATTAACGGCATCTAGTGCCTTTGGATTATCAAACGAACAGGCTTTACAACGGATCCATACAATGAATTCAATCCTTCTGGAATGGGAATATTATTTTTCAAAATGCGGTGTTAGCGCTGGAGATTTGAAATTATTGAATGTATTACTATGAACCTGATAAACTAGTATTATAAAAATTACACATAGCGTCGTCTGTTGCCATTGGAGTAAACTATCATGTCATTGGTTTTAGGCGCAACCAGATAAAAATAAGATATCAATATTTTAAATACAAAGGATTAAAGCATGTCGGGACTGCTCTCAGTTGGATTTTTTTTGTTTTCCGTAGTTTTTAGTTTATTAACGTTTATCCTCTGGACACGTTTTGCATTGCGTTTTTTTGCGATAAGTTCGTTGTACCCACTCAGTCAAACCATGGTTAAACTCACCAACCCTTGGGTGAATCCCCTAAGCCAGCTCTTCAAGAAATTAAAAATTAATATCAAACGATATGACTGGCCGTGCTTGACACTTATTTTTTTGATTGAAATTGTAAAATACGCCATACTCAGTCAGTTTTTTCCTGGAGCGGGATTATCTCTCGTTCAGATTTTTGTATTCGCAGCCATCGAGATGATTCTTGAACCCTGCAACTTACTGTTTTATGCCATCATCATCCGTGTCATCTTAAGCTGGATTAACCCAGGAGTTCAAAATCCCCTAGCTAATTTGTGCTTCTTCGTGACTGAGCCTTTGTTGTTTCAAATTCGAAAACGCTTGCCGATGATGGCTGGTCTCGATTTTTCACCCCTAGTCGCACTCATTATTCTAAAAATAATACCATTATTTATTACAGCATCTATGCCTTTGCAATTGCTATAAATCGTATAATTTTATATCATAGATCTTTATTCTAGATAACTTTAAACCAATGATCTTATCTTTGCATGCAATTTCTCCTGTTGATGGCCGTTATTTTACTAAAACACGTTCTTTAAGCCCCTATTTTAGTGAATTTGGTTTGACTTATTACAGATTAATCATTGAAATACGTTGGCTTGAATCACTCGCTGAGAACGAAAATATCCATGAGATTTTACCTTTTGATGCCAGTACTCGTGCGTTCTTAAATCAAATCCTTAAAAACTTTGATGAAGAAGCAGTCCAGATTATTAAAGCTTATGAAAAACAAACCAATCATGATGTTAAAGCGGTTGAATATTATCTTAGAGATAAACTAGCTACGCATGACATATTAAAAGAAGTCACGACGTTTATTCATTTTGCTTGCACGTCAGAAGATATCAATAACCTGGCCTATGCTCTGATGATGAAAGAAGCATTAGCCCAAGTGATTCAACCGACGCTTGCAGAAATTATCGGCGGTATCACCCTATTAGGTAAACAACACGCCTCGGTTGCCATGCTTGGCCGTACCCATGGTCAACCTGCAACGCCGACCACAATTGGCAAAGAACTCATCAACTTTTCAGCACGCTTAAAACGCCCATTACAGCAATTAGCAGAAGCGCTCATCTCCGCAAAATGTAATGGTGCTGTGGGAAATTACAATGCACATATGGTTGCTTATCCCCAGATTGATTGGCGCTACCACGCGGCTCAGTTTGTTTCTAGCTTGGGACTGTCTTTCAATGCCTACACCACTCAAATTGAACCCCATGATGGCATCGCTGAAATCGCTCATCTGATGATTCGTATTAATAATATCCTCTTGGACTATACACGTGATGTTTGGACTTATATCTCTTTGGGATATTTTACCCAACGCACCACCCATGACGAAGTAGGCTCATCCACCATGCCGCATAAAGTCAATCCAATTGATTTTGAAAATGCAGAAGGTAACTTAGGGTTAGCAAATACGCTGTTTGATCACTTCGCTAATAAACTCACGCAATCTCGCTTACAAAGAGACTTGTCAGACTCTACAGTATTAAGAAATTTAGGGGTCGCTTTTGCTTATTCACTGATTGCTTACCAAGCAATTGCCAAAGGCAACGAAAAGCTACAGATTAATCAAGAATGTCTCAAAAAAGATTTAAACGAAAATTGGGAAGTTCTGACAGAAGCAATACAAACAGTCATGCGTCGCTATCATCTGCCCAATGCCTACGAACAAATGCGCGATCTCACAAGAGGTCGTCATATCGATGCGGACCATTTGAAGGCATTCATCAAGACATTAAATATTCCAGACTATGTAAAGCAGCAGTTATTAGAATTGACGCCTGAAAAATATATTGGACTTGCAGCAGCCCTCGTCAAAGCATTTTCATGAACTCACAACAAGGTAGCACTTACGAATTTGATGTTCTT
>CAMDJY010000144.1 GCA_945901145.1 Legionella genomosp. 1
CAACGACAGGAGGCAATGCATTGAAGTTTTATGCATCTGTTCGTTTAGATATTCGTCGTATCGGCTCGATTAAAAAAGGTGAAGATGTGCTCGGTAACGAGACGCGCGTTAAGGTCGTTAAAAATAAAGTTGCGCCTCCGTTTAAAATGGCGGAATTTGATATTTACTACAACGAAGGCATCTCACGCGAAAGTGAAATTATTCATCTTGCGACTGAGCTTGGTTTGATCGAAAAGTCTGGCGCTTGGTATAGCTATAAGCAAGAGAAAATTGGTCAAGGTAAAGATAATGTTCGTGCTTATTTAAAAGAAAATCCCGCGATTGCCCAATACCTTGAGCAACAAATTCGTGATGAGTTTTTGACTAAAAAGCTGAGCAAATTGAGTTCAATTCCTGCAGTTGAATTTGAAGCGGCTGAGTAAGTAGGTATATTGAACGATGAAAACTTCAGAAATTAGACAAGCTTTCTTAAAGTATTTTGAAAAATTGAATCACCAGGTTGTGCCCTCAAGTACACTAGTTCCTGAAAATGATTCGACTTTATTATTCACAAATGCGGGAATGGTACAGTTTAAAGAAACATTTTTGGGATTAGCGCCCCGCGCCTATCAACGAGCAACCAGCTCACAATGCTGCGTGCGGGCAGGGGGTAAGCATAATGACTTAGATAATGTCGGTTATACTGCACGCCATCATACTTTTTTTGAGATGCTAGGCAATTTTAGCTTTGGCGATTATTTTAAACGTGATGCGATTCAATATGCTTGGAAGTTTTTAACTGAAGTGCTGAACTTACCCCCAGAACGTTTGTGGGTGACTGTATATCAAACAGATGACGAAGCAGCAGATATTTGGCTTAATGACATTGGCGTGTCTGCTGCGCGTTTTTCACGTTGTGGTGAACAGGATAATTTTTGGTCTATGGGAGATACAGGTCCTTGTGGTCCATGTACTGAGATTTTTTACGATCATGGTTCAGATATCCCGGGTGGTCCTCCGGGGTCTCTTGAAGCCGAGGGTGACCGTTATATTGAGATTTGGAATTTGGTCTTTATGCAGTTTAATCGAGACAAATCTGGTCAATTGCATCCGTTGCCTAAGCCCTCTGTAGATACCGGCATGGGGCTTGAACGTATCGCAGCTGTGGTGCAAGGTGTACATAATAATTACCATATCGATAGTTTTGCTCAGCTGATTCGTGCCATAGCAGCGTATATCCCTGATCAAGCGTCTGTGGATATTGAACATCCTTCTTTAAAAGTGATTGCGGATCATATCCGTGCTTGCGTATTTTTAATTGCTGATGGCGTCGTGCCAAGTAATGAAGGACGCGGTTATGTGTTGCGGCGAATCATTCGTCGTGCCGTGCGTCACGGCAATCATCTCGGTTTACCTGTGCCTTTTCTTTCGCATTTCGTGAGTTCTTTGGTTGATATCATGGGAGATGCGTATCCTGTTTTAGTGTCTCAACAATCACATGTTGAACAGGTGCTAGCGCAAGAAGAACAACAATTTGCACATACGTTAGAACAAGGTTTACGGTTATTGCAACATGCGCTGCAAGAATTATCTACTACTGAAATTCCAGGCCAGCTTGCATTTAAACTTTATGATACGTATGGTTTTCCGATTGATTTAACTGCTGATATCGCGCGTGAACGGGGCTTATCGGTTGATATGGCAGGGTTTGAATCTTGTATGCAACGTCAACGCGCACAATCGCAATCTGCGAGTATGTTTCGCGAAGATTATTACGCAAGCTCGGACTTAATATCTCATGTGTCTTTATTTGAAGGGTATACCGAGACAGAAACTGAAAGTCATCTGATTGCGTTAATTTTGGATGGTCGGGATGTTGCAACGATCAATGCAAATACCAAAGCCGCTTTGGTATTAAATAAAACGCCTTTTTATCCTGAAAGTGGTGGCCAAGTCGGAGATAGGGGATTTATTCGCGCTGGTGATGCGGTGTTTCGTGTGGATGATACGCAACGTATTGGCAAGGCTATTGTGCATCAGGGTGAGCTATTAACAGGAATACTTCATCGCGATCAATCTGTTTCAGCGGTGATTGATACCGCACGGCGTCATGCCATTCGGTTAAATCATACGGCAACGCACTTGCTGCATGCTGCACTCAAACAAATTTTAGGCCCGCATGTGCAGCAAAAAGGCTCACTGGTCGATGCAGAGCGTGCACGGTTTGATTTTTCCCAGCAGGAAGCTATTTCTTCACAAGCGTTATTAGATATAGAAACTTTAGTGAATGATAAAATTCGAGAAAATAAAAGCGTTGAAACTCATGAAATGTGCATGCAAGATGCCATACAAAGCGGGGCAGTCGCGTTATTCGGTGAAAAATATAGTGATACCGTGCGTGTTTTGTCAGTCGGTGATTTTTCCAAAGAATTATGTGGTGGGACGCATGCTTCACGTACTGGTGATATTGGCTTATTTAAAATCACCGCAGAATATGGTGTGGCCAGTGGGATTCGGCGCTTAGAATTTGTGACTGGGTTTTACGCGTTGCAATGGGTTACACAACAGATGCAGCTTTTGAATCAGGTGGCTTTGCAACTAAAAACCACCCCGGCTGAATTAAGTTCTAAAATTGAACATGTACTTGACGAGATGAAACAGCAAGAACGTCTATTGACCGATATGAAACGCACTCAAATCGAGCAATCAGGACAGGCTTTGTTGCAAGAATTTCGCCAAATGGGTCATATGAATGTATTGGTCAAATCGTTTACGCATATGGATGTTGCGCAATTGCGGCATTTATTTGATGCATTAAAAGCACGTGTTCATTCAGCTGTTATTGTATTGATTGGTATTCAGCAAGATAAGATGCATGTGGTTGCGGGGATTAGCCAAGCATTAATCGGCAAAGCCCCATCGGCTGCTCAATTAGTGCGTCATTTGTGTGGAAAAGGGGGTGGCCGAGAGGATATGGCACAAGGGGGTGGATTGGTTCCCGTTGATTTAACAGTGAAAATACAAGAAATCCTTGCTATGCTTGAAGCATATCACGCATAAAAGGGGATTGTCCTTGGAAGCGATCGTCACAAGCAAAGCTTTTCAAGAAACAAAGGAAGCTTTGATTAAAACTCATGCCTTAATGGTCAAGCGCATCGCTTATCATTTATTAGGGCGACTACCTCGGTCGATTCAGATGGATGATCTCATGCAGGCAGGGATGGAAGGCCTGCTTGAGGCTGCGATGCATTATGATGATACCAAAGGCGCTTCTTTTGAAACCTATGCAGGTATTCGTATTCGCGGGCATATGTTGGATGAAGTGCGCCGCAACGACTGGGTGCCGCGTTCGGTCTATCGGCATGCTCGGATGATTTCAACAGCGGTGCATGAAGCGGAGAATCGTTTAAATCGTGAAGCAAAGGATCATGAGGTCGCTGAGGAACTAGGCGTGAGTTTGGATGAATATCATCAAATGCTGATGGATTCAAACGGTGCGCATTTATATGGATTTGATGATATTGGGATAACAGAAGATGTGCTCGTTGGCGACGAACCGTCGTCTACGGAGCCTCACGTTCATGCTATGCAACAAGATTTGCGTCAAACACTTGCTGACATCATATCAAGTCTTCCTAAAAATGAGCAATTGGCATTGTCTCTTTATTATGAGCATGAGCTTAATCTCAAAGAAATTGGGGAAATCTTAGGTGTTAGTGAATCGCGTGTATCACAAATTCACAGTCAAGCCACGCATCGGATTAAGGCACGATTGCGCCAGGATGGCGAGTAGTTTTGGTATTACAATTTAATAAAAATCTTCTGACGATAAAGTATTAGTAAAATTACGAACCAGAAAGCGGTGTAGCTTAAGGCGTATAATAGAGATGCGTTGATTGGTGAGGCCCATCTGAAGAGATGATCTGTGAGCCATAGTTTTAAGTTAACGTTTGTACCATCTGCTAATGTGATTTGAATTTTGAATTGAATTTTTAAAAAAACAACGTGTAAAATATATGCAGCAACAGCATTGACCCCAAAAATTTCAAAACATCGACTCCATTTTGTGTAGTTTTTTATTTCAATTAGTCCGTAACAGCATGCGAGCAGCAATAATCCTGCGCCTGCTGTCCATAAGACATAAGAACTCGACCAAAGGCTTTTGTTAATAGGAAAAACAATATTCCAAAGATCACCTGCGCATAGTCCAAGGATGCCGGCGATGATTAAACCTTGCCAAATGGTCTGGCGTTTGCGCTTTGATAGCAGCCAGATACCGGTTAAGTTGCCGATGAGTGCTGTAGCAATCGATGGGAAAGTACTTAAAAATCCTTCAGGATCATAAGTTTTTCCATATAAGTGTGGCGCGGATAACATCCAGCGATCAATGATTGCTGCAATATTGTCGGTTTCTGTGTAATTTTTGATAGAGAAATAATCAACAATCAACCAATAACTCACTAATGTAAAAATTGTAATCAGCACTTGAGTACGCACGGTTGTGGTTAAAAATAAGAGAGAAGCGACAAAATAACAGATAGCAATGCGTTGCAGCACCCCCCAGATACGCAGGGTTTCAAGATCAAAATGATTTGGAAATGCATTGAGTAATAATCCGATTAAAAATAACCAGAGTGAACGTTTAAAGATTTTGGGAAGCAGTGTCTCAATCGTCATCCCTAGA
>CAMDJY010000145.1 GCA_945901145.1 Legionella genomosp. 1
TTTTATTTGGTCTTGGTTGTTTATTTATGTGCTATAATATAAATATATTACACAAAAAGGTCTTAAAATGTTTTCTTGGTATCCGAATAAAGAAAGTAAACCTTACTTTTTACAACATAACTACCCAGAGGGATTAAGTATTTCGTCTGGGTTGGGTTTTTCTGGGTTCGATGTCTCTGTTCCCAAAGCTCAATTGACAAAGGCTTTTTTTGACATTCTAGAGATCAGTGAAAAGCTTAATCATTTCTTAGCTGTTCGCTCTGATAGTATTGACTCAAGTCAATGTCATGCGATTTCTTTAAAGACCGATCGTTTCATTGCAATATTAGAATCTTTCATGAAATTTTTAAATAAAATTCCAGATATAACTAGTTTGATGAATCAGGCTGATGATGTTAAACGTCGAATTGAAGGAGTCGTTGAGGCAGCAGTGGACATCACAGAAAATCTAAGGCCTGCAGGCGAACAATCTTTACAGGGGTTCAAGGCCGTTACAGATATATTAGAAATTATGCGTCGCAGCATGCCAAGTTTTGGTCGTTTTGGGGAGTTGCAGCAAAAATTAGATGAGAGTAAGCAGAAGGTTGTTCTGCTCATTACCACTCCTGCAGAAGCTCTTAACCATATTGAGAATATTGAAAATATTCCAGATAATAATATATTCAAATCCCGAAAATAATTTAATTCGTTTCAAAAATATCAAATTTTTGAGAATATCATGCAACAAAATTTAATCATGAATTTAGCTGATGGCAGACAGCTGGCGTTTGCCGAGTATGGCGACCCCGACGGATTCCCGGTTTTTTTTGTTCATGGTTTTCCAAGTTCAAGGTTACAAGCAGCCGATTTTCAGATCCAAGCTCAAGCTAAGCATTGTCGTTTTTTGGGTGTGGATAGGCCTGGCATGGGCTTGTCGTCTGTAAATCAACGGCATAGTTTATTATCTTGGGCCCAGGATATACGAGAACTCGCGGATCATCTTGGCATACAACAATTTTCTCTTTTGGCTCATTCAGGTGGTGCGCCCTTTGCTCTGGCCTGTGCGTATATGTTGCCGAAACGTGTTTTACGCATGGCGCTTGTTGCAGGGATTGCCCCTACAACCATTCCCGAATCTAAAGTCGGTATCAATCCACTCCTGCGTGTACTCATGGCTTTGGCTCGAAACAATCCTCCTGTATGCAGAATGTTTCTGCAATTATTACCTCACTTATTCTTAAAACCATCATTTTTTAAAAAAATAATTCAGATATTACCCGCAGCAGATCGCAGTATTTGTCAAAAACCAGAGCAAATGCATCGATTGATCATGACCGCAACTGAGGCATTTAAATCAGGCGTTGAGGGTGCTGCTGATGAATGTCAACTGCTTTTAAATACCTGGGGATTTGATCTGGAAAATATCCATACGCCAATCAAGGTTTGGCATGGTCGCCTGGACTCAGTATTGCCTATCTCTCATGCTAAAATTTATGAACATTTGCTTCCAGAGGTTCAATGTAAAATTTTTGACAACGAGGCGCATTTATCAGCTCTGTATCATCATGTTGATGAAATTTTTGATTTTATATCGGATAATCAGGCATATTTAAAAATACTTCGCTGATTAATAAAGGTCCTTTCGGTAAAATAAAAATCGATCTACGCGCCCAAAATTTATGATGGTTGCTTTTAACTTGATTTAATTTTTTTAATTCATCAAACATTGGATTGCCTGATTCAATTAATCTAAATTCAAATGCTTGCCTTTTGATGTCTTGATTTGCGTATAAAAGCGTATTGCCAATTGCGGAATTTCCAAGGTTACTTAACACATCCTCATAATTTAGATAAGTCTCTTTGGGTATAATAACTCTTGCAAAAACCAGTGGCTCAAGTTTATCTTCGAGAAAAACTTTTCGAATAAAAGCAGTAGAAGCATCGGTATCATATTGTTCAAAAGCAGCCACTTCATCTGCATATGGCTTATCAAATGACTGCTTTAATAAGTTCACTGAACATTGAAGCCCTGTTTGCTTGATCGTTTCTGTTAAATTATTAGGTTTTACCAGCCAATGAAAGCTATTAGGTGCTATATTGAATTGGTTTTGTTCTAATAATTTTAAACTCATCCATGAAGGCTTGATCCCGCTCATGATAAAATTTTTTAATAATTGATGACCATCATCCGTCAGCAATGACTCCGGATGAAACTGCAAGCCAACAAGATTAAAATCTGCATGAGCAAAAGACATGATCTCCCCTGCGGCTGATCGCGAAGTGATGTTAAGCTTTTTATCTAGATTTTTATCACTCACGATCAACGAATGATATCGTCCAACTTTTAAAGGGCTAGGAACCCCAGCAAAAACCCCAGTCCCTTGATGTTCAATGAAGCATGACTTACCATGCATGGGTTGTTTCGCCTGAATAACATCACCACCAAATACCGAACCAATCACTTGATGGCCTAAACACACGCCTAAAATTGGAATTTTATCATAAAAATTTTTGACAATGTCTAAAGAAACGCCTGCTTCATTGGGTCCACATGGTCCTGGTGAAATAATAATATGTGAAGGCTGTAATTGAGAAATGTCCTGTATTGTAATTTTGTCATTGCGAACCACGACGACCGAATGTCCCAATTCTTCGACATACCTAGATAAATTATAAACAAATGAATCGTAATTATCGATGATGAGTATCATAAGGTTAACACATCCATGAGGGCTTGCGCTTTGACTAAACTTTCCACGTATTCTTCTTCTGGGATAGAATCTAAAACGACAGCACCGCCAGCACTAAAATAAATCTGGTCATGTTTAATAAAATAAGTCCTGATAATTACTGAAGTATCCATATCACCCGTAAAGCTCAAATAACCGATACAGCCGCAATATGGACCACGAGCTTGCATTTCTAGTTCGCTAATGATTTCCATGGCTCTTATTTTAGGTGCACCAGTAATTGAACCTGCAGGAAATGTAGCTTTTAGCACATCAATGGCATTGAGTCCTGGCTTTAACTTGCCTGTAATTTTGGAGACCAAGTGATGCACAGTTGCAAAGCTTTTCAACACACAGAGCTCCTCGACCACGACACTGCTGGGCATACAAATCTTAGAAAAATCATTTCGCATTAAATCAACAATCATGATATTTTCAGCCCAATCTTTTTCACTTTTTTCTAGTTTTTTTGCAAGTGCCGCATCTTCATTCAAATTTTTTGAGCGTTTGATAGTTCCTTTAATTGGCGAAGTTTCTACTGTTTGATCGATCAATCGAACAAATCTTTCAGGTGATGCAGAAATAATATAGCCATCATCGGGGATTTTAATAAATGCACTAAACGGTGCTGGATTTAATTGGATGAGTTGAAGATATAACGCTAAAGGATCAACCTTTTCATGAATTTTTGCTTTAAATTGTTGAGATATATTTGCCTCAAAAATATCTCCGCATAATATATAATCACGCGTTTGCGACACTGCTTTTTCATAAGATTTTTGAGAAAAATTTGATACTGGCTTATTTATTAAATTTTTAGCCAAGTTATTCAGGCAGGTGTTTTTGATATTTATATTTTGATTGATCATTTCTTTAATTTTTTGAATTTTAGCTTGAGCATTTATAAGTTCTGCTTCCTGATTTTTTTCAGGAAATTCATGACAAATAATCCAAGCTTCCTGTGATGCATGATCAATTGCAATCACCTGATTGTAAAAACAGAGATAAATATCTGGGAGCTTAATATTATCAGGCACGTAGGGTAATGCTTCTAAATAATGACTGGCCTCATAACCAAAATAACCAACCGCACCGCCTTGAAATGGTGGTAGCAGGTCATTCTTTTGAATTTTATAGTGATCAATTTGAGTATTAATAAAATCAAAAGGATCATCAATGTCAATAGGTTGGTTATTCCAAATAAAAGTCTTATTTTTTGCTAGAAACGATGAGAATGCATCAAAACATATATAAGAATATTGCCCATAGCCTGGCATCGTTAATGCGCTATTTAAAATCATCAAATCATGTTTATATGAAAAAATTTTGATAAGTTCTTCAACTTTTTCAATTTTTATTTTTTCATATAACGAAGTGTAGCCAACTGTATTTTCATTCATATTCAGGATTTGCCAACCTTAATCTGTAGTATTCTATACATGAGTTATGATAATTTGAATGTATTTCTGTGAGTTAATCAAAAAGAATGGCGCTTTCATGCCTCAGGCACATTTTCAAGATGCGGGATTGCAAATTTATTTGCGTACTTTAGATATTCAGTCATAGACTGCTTTAGAATGATGCCTTATTTTATAAATACAGTCGCAAAACGTTGTTGTAATAAATGTTGTGCTTCTTGTATAACACGTTGGCTTATTACTTGCTTATCTGATGTCAATTTATTCTACCCAATAGGCCTCCAATATAAATGACAAATAAATGCATGATTAGTTCCTTGCTTAAGACTCAAATTTATCATATGCATTATCATTTTGGCGCGACAGCGGAGCTAGGCCTTTAAAACAAGCAGCTATGGCGTTTGAGAAATTACTCGTTTCCCATGGCGTAACAGAGGATGAATTATTTCAAGAGTTCCGCGCACTGAGAGCAGGGAAAGAATAATGTCGTCCAG
>CAMDJY010000146.1 GCA_945901145.1 Legionella genomosp. 1
GAAACCAAGAGATTCTTTATCATCAATTTTTCAACGAGCGGGACTTACCGCAAAAACTTTGCAACTCGTATTACAAAATAATCCACATAAATTGATTTTATCTAAGATAAAACCCAACCAAACATTTCAATTTTTGATAAAAGATCAAACCCTAGAAACATTAACGGTGCCACATTCTAAAACTGATACACTCATCATACAACGCGATGCGCATGGTTACAGCTCTCGATTAAAATCAATCAAAACCTCGACACAGAACCAACTGGTTACAGCCACCGTGCAAGGTTCACTCTATGGCACAGCAAAACGCATGAATATACCGTTTGATCTCATCAAACAAATGACAACGATTTTTAGCCAACAAATTAATTTTGCCAGAGAGATCCGCTCAGGAGATCAATTTACCATACTTTATAAAGCCAATTATCATGCAAATGAACTGGTCAGCACGGGCGAGATTCTTGCCGTAAGCTATACTAATCGCGGTAAAACTTACCAAGCCATTCGCCACGAAATCTCACACCAAGAAGTTGATTATTTTACCCCAGAAGGAAATAGTCTCAGACAGGCTTTTTCCAGGTACCCTGTTCAATTTAGTCATATTAGTTCCATGTTTAGCTTATCAAGAATGCATCCCATTCTGCACTATAGAAGAAAACATGTAGGCGTTGATCTGGTTGCACCTTTAGGCACACCTGTCCATGCAACGGGTGATGGTCGCATTGAAACCATCGAACGTCATAGCACTTATGGCAATGTCATTAAAATCTACCATCCCAACGCTTATACTTCTGTTTATGCACATCTACACCATTTCCAACGAGGCCTTACCCGAGGCTCACGCGTAAAACGAGGTCAGGTGATTGGTTATGTTGGCAAAACCGGATTAGCTGAAGGCCCGCATTGCCATTATGAATTCCACGTCAACGGATTACCTATCAATCCTTCAACGGTCATATTACCCAGAGCAGCCTCAATTCCCAAACCGCAGATAAATTCATTCAAAAAAAGAGCACTTTCTATACTATCACAACTTAAATTTTATGAAACAGCTCACCTTGCATCAACCAAAAAACGTATAACTTGAATTCTAATTAATTCGTACCAGTAATAATTTTAACTAATAATTTAACGAGATATTTAATTGCTGCGCTATTCTTATTTTGTAAAATACAGAGATTAATCACACCCAATGCTGGTAAATTTGGAATAGTCACTAAATTGTTATCAGTTGGTATTAAAGATTTTTGAACAACAGTCACACCAAGACCGGCTATTGCAGCTAAAGTTTTATTGGCATAACTTCGACTATTAAAAACTACCCGCCATTTAATGTTAGCGTCATCTAATGTTTTTAATACAAGATCTCGATAAAGAGACTCTTTTGGAGAGAGAATCAATGGCACAACAGCTTCTTTTCTTAATCGCTTCATCGTGTCTATTGATCCTACCCAAACAAGTTCATCTTGAAAGGCCAATACATTTTGAGGAATATTCTCTGCTGTTAACGCTTTTATCACACACAGATCAAACTCATCACGTTGGAATCTCTCCAAAATCATGGTTGTCAGATCACATTCAATATTTAAATTGACACGAGGGTACATCTGAGAAAAATGCGAAAGTGTATCAATCAGTACTTTGGAGGCAAAATCTTCAGGTAAGCCAATTTTAATTTCCCCCTCAGAGTCAGTATTATTTAGACGCTTAATCGACTCTAGCTGTAATTGATAGATTTTTTTTGCATATAAATAAAAAACTTCACCATCATGATTTAATTTAAATCCATTTTCACGATTAAATAAATTTTTTCCAGGCAAAGCCTCAAGGCGTGCTAGTTGCTGACTCACTGCAGATTGCGTACGGCCAATCAAATGGGCTGTTTTGGTGATGTTGCCTGTTTCTACCACAGACAAAAAGCATTTTAACGTAATCGTATCTAAGGCCATAAATTTTTTTAATGTAAATGATAAATTCTTTTAATTTTTATTATCAATCACAATATGAACACACTCTCGATTAATAAACTTGCACATAAACAAATTGAGACTGCGTCTGCAAATAATGCTGAGAATCTATTTATTGTCGCAACCATCGACTTAAAAAAATATCAAGATAATAGAATAGTAATTTATAAAACAACAGTTTATCCAAAAAATCATGAAACTCAAGAAATAACCACAGATGAACTTGAGCAGCTCATTGCAACACTAAAAAAAATACATGCCATCGACAAAGTTGCTATATATCTAGAAATAAATCTTGGCCACCCGAGTGAAATCATCATATCCGAATTAACCAGAAAACATTTAAACTTGAAGCATGATGACCGAACTTTATTTACAGAAACAACAGACTTATTAAATCATGAAGAATGCCAAGTACTGGCACCAAATCAGATCATTCTTAGCAGTCAAATTTTCCCACATATGAAAAAAAATCTTCTAAGTCAAATGACACATACTTCTACTTCTAAATTTATTTCTAAAGACAGTCTTGCTAGTTTAGACACACTCGATTCCAGCAGTCATTCTTCCCCAAACTCCACCCGCTTGGCAGAAGAAGTAAAACCTGAGAAAAGTCGTCGATCATTTTTTTTCTGCTGTAGCGTAAATAACATTGCAGTAAGATCAAATGACGAAAAGCAAAAATTTAATGGGCCAATTTGACGAAATCCCTATAGAGCAGGAGCAATCAAATGATCACGCGTTTACATCGATTATTTGCAAATAATAAAAATAAAATTTATGTTGATGATGACACAAATCGTGAACAATCTTTTGGAAGTATTCACTCTATTTTTATTAAGCAACAGACTCCTCTAACGCAGTTGCCTTTTTCAATGGCATTAAATCATGACGAAAATTTACCTGAATATGTTATATCATCAACGTCGAAACCTCTGCAAAAAAGGTTTTTTCGCACGCAGTCAATCTCAGGCATGTACGCATTTTGCTTAGTTAAAACTATGGATCAACATCAATATTTGTTACTAAAAACATTAGACCATCAATTCAATCACCCATGATTATTATGAATCATTTTTTGAAAGAAATGGCTCGCTCAAAAAAAGTGAAATCAACGCGCTGCAACAGTATTATCAAAAAACAATAAAAAATGTAAGCTCTTTTGACAGTCTTTCAACCCTCAGCATGAGTTCGTTATCATGCAAATAGGTACCGGCAAATACAAACAGATGCAATGATGCCGGCTAAATCTGCACATAATCCTGCAGGGATCGCGTGCCGTGTGCGTCGAATATTGACTGCACCAAAGTAAACAGCAATTACATAAAACGTCGTTTCGGTACTGCCCATCATCGTAGCAGCTGTTTTCGCAATCAACGAGTTCCCTCCATACGTATGAATTAATTCTGCCATAACGCCTGTTGAAGCACTGCCTGAAAAAGGACGAATCAATGCTAAAGGTAATAATGCCGGCGGCATGCCAATTGACGTCAAAAACGGAGCAAGAATTTGATCTAATAACACAAAAAACCCCGAAGCACGTAGCATGCCAATTGCAACCAACATAGCAATTAAATACGGAATTAAGCTCACACTAATTTCAAAACCCTGTTTTGCCCCAACAACAAATGCATCAAACGTATCTATTTTTTTAATTGCACCATAAAGAGGAATCCCAATAATAAATAAAAGAAACAGCCAATTTGAAATTGCAGATATCATCCAATTCATTGTGAGTCCTTAATACGATAATATGGTAATTTTTCAAGTTGTTTCACCACAATAATCCCCACGAAAGTTGACACCGTAGTTGCAATCAGCGAACTCACAATAATACTGGTCGGATGTATACTGCCATTGGCGCCTAAAAAAGCAATCGCTGTTGCAGGAATCAATTGAACACTAGACGTATTAACCGCTAAAAAAGTACACATTGAATTACTTGCCGTATGTGCATGCGTGTTTAAGCGCTGTAATTCTTTCATCGCTTGCAATCCAAAAGGAGTTGCCGCATTCGCAAGACCAAGCATATTAGCGGAAATATTTAAAATCATTGACCCCATAGCTGGATGATCATGGGGAACATCTGGAAATAATCGACACATAATCGGACGCATCCACAGTGCAAGTTTATTGACAAGACCAGACTCTGAAGCAATATTCATAATCCCAAGCCATAACGACATAATACCTGCTAAACCTAGTGCAACTTCAAAGCCTTGTTTCGCTGACTCAGTAACGGCTTGAACCACAAAGTCAATCCGACCCTGAATTAAACCAACAATCACTGCAAGAAACATCATGATTAACCAGATAGCGTTTAGCATGCTTGATCCTTAATTAAAAAAGAGGTTATGCTATAAAAATTACAAAAAATAATAAAATGATTAATATGATATATCCTCTGCTGACATGTTCAATTTTTGCTTTTATTTTGAGCGGCACATCAACGTTTGCAAACCCAGTATCGACCACAGACGATATTCTCGAGAAACTATATCATAGCTTACCCTCAAAACCGAGTTTAACGATGGTAAAGCGATTAGATTACTTCAGTCAATCGTGGCTAGGCTATCCCTATGAACTCACCTCCTTAGGAGAAGGAGAACCTAGCAAATATGATGAAAAACCACGAGACTAT
>CAMDJY010000147.1 GCA_945901145.1 Legionella genomosp. 1
GATTCGCCTGAATTAACAAAATTACAGCAGCAATTATCCAGGGCTTATGAAACATTAGATTGGTGTTTATCTAGTAGGTTACAACAACCGTATCAAGAGCAATTAAAAGCAATTCAAAAAATTCAAGACCAAATTTTTGCAATTGAAACTAATCTGATGGCAAAGCGAAAAAATTTCTATATTAAAAATAAATCGCTGATTAAAGCTAGATTAAAAAAAATTGAAAGCCAATTAGCCTCTAATAATAATTCCTCTAATGATAATAAAAAACTGCAAATAGAGCAGTTATATTATCAATCGATTGCGATGTATATGGATGGTCAGATTGAACCAGATCAATTTGGCGCGCGTTATTTATTGGTGACCCAGAAAATGGGGCGCGCCGTTGATTTCTTTTGTAAAAGTGGTGAAGACCGAACTGGACGTATGCAAAATTTACTCGAAGAATTGTGTGAATTTTCTAGAGAAAACGGTTATTTTCCTAGTTATGATTTTGAATCTTGTGAAATCAATGCACAAGATGTGATTAAACAAAAAAAAATTGCAACTGTGGTTTCTGAATTCTCAGTGTCTCGAGATATTAACGATCAAAATGTCCATGGTGCTCGTGGACTGCAGATTACCAGTGCTTTAAAAATAACACCTATGAAAATTCAATTAGGTTATCCACTCAAAATTAATCAAGGTTTACCAAATGTCTCTGGTGATTTGATGGGTAAACTGGCAAAAAAAGTTACTTTTTTTAAACAAGAAAAAATTAAAAAAGCAGTTGAACGTGCCCCAAAAGCCAATGTGTTTCTTGCCAAACATCATCTGCAAGGATTTGAAGGGCAGTTGATTCGCGAAGAGCAACGAGAGGCATATGAGCTTAAGAAAAATACACCAGTGCGTACGCCAGTGCGCGCTGAAACTGCAGTCACTTTGAACGAGGCCGGGCCTACTTATGAAGGCTCATTGCTGAAGGGAAAAGAGCTTGCGGTTGAGATTAATGAATACCAGGCACACAATCAGAAAGGTGAGCCGATTGCTAAGCAAATCGTGGCTGTGTTGGAAAAAGATAGTCACGGTAAAATTCGTGATGTGACCCAAGTGAGTCCTGAGGCTTGTCTGTCTTTACAAGCCGAACGAGAGTTGGCTATGCATCAAGCGCATATGGTGTTGAGACCACCCTATAAAACCAGCGATGGTCCGGTGGTTTTAAGTGGACAGGATCTAAAACAAGTTGCGCGCATTCATGCAGCACTTTTATTTTTAAAAGACAGTCATCCATCTTTTAAAGATTTAAAAATTTCAGTACGAGGTCATAGTGAGCGGCCCATGCTTGAAAAAAATCCAACAAAACAAAAGCAAGCAAATAAAATTTTTATTCAAGCGCAACTGGGTGACGCTATTTTTCTCTCACATCAACAAAAAGAATTTCATTCATTCATCGAAAAAGCCCGTAGTATGAATCAAATGGGTTCTTTTCTTGAGGGAACATCGATTAGGCCTTTTAATGATGGCAAAAAATAGCTGTAAACTTGTTCTTGGCAGACTTCTTCAATCGTTTTAGGGTGCCATTGGGGTGATTTGTCTTTATCAATCAATAGGGCTCTCACGCCTTCGTAAAAATCAGGGTGATGCATAAAATGATAGGCAAGCGTGTAATCCATCTCTAAACAAACCGCCAAATTTTTGTTTTGAGCACGTCTAAAGAGTTCCAAGGTCACTTCTAAGCTTATCGGGGACTTTTGTCTTAATCCTGCTGCAATCTTTCGATGGTGGCTATTCATGCTTGATTCTAGGGCATTAATGATTGCTAACATGGTATTGTTTTGATCAAACAAAATGCTGATTTCTTCGAGATCATTTATTTTATAATGATTTTCCGTTGGATACTGATAGCGTTTGATACAATCGTCAATGATGATCGGTGCGTTTTCAGAGAGGTCGAGTTCTATTAAATCTTGTAAACACGCTGCAAATTGGGTTGAGGGCAGTACGGCATGCACTAATCCTATTTTTTTTGCTAATACATGATCTACGTGAGCGCCCGTAAGCCCTAAATAAAGCCCAAGCGCAGAATATTTGGATAATAAGTAGCTTGCGCCGATATCTGGGAAAAACCCAATGCTGGTTTCAGGCATGGCAAACACAAAACGTTCGCTGGCAATCGGGTATGAGCCATGGAGTGAAATCCCCACGCCTCCCCCAAAAGTGAGACCGTCCATGAAGGCGATATAGGGTTTTTTTAATTGATGAATCTGCTGATTTAATCGATATTCATCGCGAAAAAAAACAAGGGGTAGGTCAGGATTTTCTAGTCCAAGTTCATAGAGCTTACGGACATCACCCCCGGCACAAAACGCACGGCTTGCTGTGGATTGGATGACTATTGCGTGAATTTTTGGGTCTTCGTTCCAGATATTTAGTTGTTGTGAAAGCAATAAAATCATCTCATGCGTGAGTGCATGTAGTGCTTTCGGACGGTTAAGTGTAATCAAACCGATTTGGTTGTTGACAGAAAAAATTAAATCTTCCGACATTTAAATTCCTTTAAAATGTGCTTGGCGTTTTTCTAAAAAAGCAGATACGCCCTCGGTTTTATCTGCAGTCGCACAAGTTCTCGCAAATTGCAATGCTTCCATTTTGAGCGCTTCATTGAGCGGTAAGTCATACCCAGCATGAATGACTTCTAAAATACTCTGGATAGCAATCGGTGCCATCGAAGTGATTTGATGAAGAATTTCATGCGCACGTTGGATTAATTGCTCTGGTGCAACTAAATCAGTGACTAACCCCCAAGACAAGGCAGTTGCTGCATCAATGACACGTCCAGTTAAACAGAGGTCGAGCGCACGACCTTTACCAATTAAGCGCGCTAAGCGTTGGGTGCCACCATATCCTGGAATCACCCCAAGTTTTATTTCTGGCTGGCAAAATTGGGCATGAGTCGAGGCAATTCTAAGCGTCGCCGACATCAGAAGCTCACAGCCGCCACCAAACGCATAGCCATTAATCGCTGCAAGTGAGGGCTTACTCAGTGTTTCGAGTAGATTAAAAATAGCCTGGCCTGAACGTGCAAATTGATAGCCTTGTTCAGCATCACATTTTGCTAAACGTTGAATATCGGCACCAGCACAAAATGCTTTGCCTTCTCCCGTAATTAAAATAGCTTTAATCTCAGGATTGTCATTTGCTTGCAGGAGCTCATGATGTAATGACTGCAGTAATTCGAGATTTAATGCATTTAATTTGTCTGGTCGACACAGCGTCAAAGTTAAAATATTATCCTGTTGTGTGGCTTTTAATACGCTCATGGTTGGGTCCTAGTTTATTTTATATTCTTCTGCCAAAGACGCTTTAGCAATAATTTCACGCATGATTTCGTTGGTGCCTTCTAGAATTTGATGCACGCGTAAATCTCGAAAATAACGTTCAATTTGATATTCTTTTAAATAGCCATAGCCACCATGAATTTGCATGGCTCGATCACTGATGCGAAAAGCAACATCTGTGGCAAAACGCTTAGCCATGGCACAATACATGGGTGCTTGTGGATGATTTTTATCGAATGCGGCGGCAGCGTGATAGACCATCAGACGCGCGGCTTCAAGGTCTGTGAGCATATCTGCAAAATAAAAGCGTAAAGCTTGGTGCTGTGCTAATGATTTTCCAAACTGTTTACGTGCATGTAAATAATTCTTGGTAAGTTTTAAACAAGCAGTTGCACCACCTAATGAACAAGCAGCAATATTAATGCGACCGCCGTTTAAAGCATTCAGAGCAATTTTGAAACCCTGACCGGTATCACCAATACGATTTTTCATGGGTACTCGGCAATCTTCAAAGAAAACCATGGTGGTTGGCTGATTGCACCATCCTAATTTATGCTCTGGCTGTCCAAAAGATAGTCCCGGCGTGCCTTTTTCAATAAGCACAGAACTAATGCCCTGATGTGTGTTGTCACCTGTCCTTACCATACACAAATAAATATCGCTGACACTGCCGCCAGATATAAATGCTTTTGACCCATTGATAATATAGTCATTGCCGTCTATGACCGCACGTGTTTTCAGCGAAGCGGCATCTGAGCCGGATTCGGGTTCAGTCAGACAATAACTAGCAAATGCATCCATGCGGGTGAGTCGTGGCCCCCAATATTGGCGAAGCTCTTCTGCAGCATAGCGATCGATAATTGAGGTAACCATATTATGAATTGATAAATAAGCACTCGTACTGACACAACCGCTAGATAATTCTTCAAAAATTAAGGCACTTTGTAGTCGTGTTAATTGAGATCCGCCAATATCTTCACGAACGACAATGCCACCCATGCCCAATGTTGCGGCTTCACGTAAGACCTCCTGGGGAAAGTAAGCGTTTTGATCCCATGTGCTGGCAAAAGGTGTTATTTTATCTCGAGTAAAATCTGCAGCCATTTGCTTCAGTAGGAGATCTTCTTCATTGAATTGAAAGTCCATTCTATTTCTCCTGTTATCAGGATATTTAATGCTACAATGCTTCAATCGTCAATGATGATCATCATGATAAGAATAAAAAATGACGTCTGTTGCTCAAAGTACTCCTCAAGATATTTTAAAAAATTTTTATGGCT
>CAMDJY010000148.1 GCA_945901145.1 Legionella genomosp. 1
AGCACGTCAGCGTCAACTTCTTGAAAAAAGAGCGACATTAGCATGGATGAAACAAGTTCAACCGCAAGCGCATGCTGAACGTCAAGTTGCAAAAAAAGTGAGTTCAGAACAACTATTAACTACCATATCAAATCAATTAAAAATTGTTCCTTTTAAAGATAACGTCCATCATATAGAGCAATCTGGCACCCATGAAATTCAATTATCTTATGAAGCCGTGCCATATTCTCAGTTTCTTACTTGGTTTTCTGAATTAAGTAAAATTTATAAATTTTCAATTCAACGATTTAATTTAGAAAAAACAGATAAATCTGGCGTCGTCAAAGTTTTAGTAATTTTGGATGTTTCTTCTTAATTTGCGATTTAATCTAATGCTCTATATCTCGTTTCGTCGGCCATATTCGCATCTAAGAAGCCTTTTTTTCTTAAAAAACAACTGTCACAGCTTCCACAGGCTAATCCTTCGTGGGTGGCTCGGTAGCAAGATACAGTTTGTGCATAGTCAACACCAAGAGCATGTCCTAATTGTATGGTTTCGGCTTTACTTAAATACATTAGGGGCGTTTCTACTTGAATTGGTTGGCCTTCGACGCCGCGCTTTGTTGCAAGATTTGCCAGGGCTTGAAAAGCTTGAATGAATTCTGGTCTGCAATCAGGATAATGTGAATAATCCACAAAACTTGTTCCAATAAAAATTGCATCAGCATTCAGAATTTCAGCCCAACCAAGCGCAAGAGAGAGCATTATGGTATTGCGGGCAGGAACATAAGTCGCGGGAATTTCTTTGGAGCCCGTGTGGTCTTCAACTTGAATTGCGGCATCTGTGAGTGCTGAACCACCTAAATCACCGATGGGTAATAGAAAAACATGATGTTTTTTTACAGCAAATTGCTTAGCAATGCGCTCTGCTGCTAACAGTTCAGCACGATGTTTTTGATGATAATCAAAACTTAAGGTATAACAGTCAAAATCTAATGATTTAGCATAAGCCAGACAAGTTGTAGAATCTAAACCACCTGATAAAAGAATGACCGCTTTTTTTTTCATGCGAGATACTCCTGATTTGCTAATACCGCTGCCATGGCTTTTGCAAAATAAGTAATGATTAAGTCAGCCCCGGCACGGCGAATGGCAATTAAACTTTCGATCATCGCGCCTGTTTCATCGATAACGCCCAGATTTGCAGCAGCTTTTAACATCGCAAATTCCCCGCTGACTTGATAGGCACACAATGGCACGTGTGGGAATTCTATTTTTAGACGATGAATAATATCCAAATAATTCATTGCAGGTTTAACCATTAATAAGTCTGCGCCTTCTTGAATATCTAGTGCTGCTTCACGTAAGGCTTCTCGTGCATTGCCTGGGTTCATTTGATACGCCTTTCTATCGCCAAACTGCGGTGCACCAAGGGCTGCTTCGCGAAACGGACCATAAAAATTAGAACTATATTTTACCGCATAACTCAAAATCACCACTTGGGTGTAGCCAGCTGCGTCTAGAGCCCGTCGAATCGCAGCTACCATCCCATCGGTCATGCTGCTTGGGGCGACCCAGTCTACGCCTGCTTGTGCATAACTGACGGCTTGTTTAGCAAGTTGTACTAGGGTCTTATCGTTATCAATGGTTTCATCAGATAAAATACCACAATGCCCATGCGTGGTATATTCGCACAAACAGACATCTGCAATCACGATCAAATCTGGATTGATTTGCTTAATGATTTGAATGGCTTGCTGAATGATGCCATCAGCTCTGAGAGAGCAATCACCTTCAGCATCTTTTTGGGCGGGTATGCCGAATAATAAGACTGCAGGAATCTTCAATGCACTAATCGTTTTAATTTCTTCTTCGAGTGCAGTTAAAGGTATTTGGTAGGTCCCCGGCATACTTTTAATCTCTTGGGGGCTTGCATGAATTTCACTGATGAAAATTGGTGCAATTAAATGCTGAACGCTTATATTGGTTTCCTGAAGCATCTTACGAACAGTTGCTGTTTTTCGTAAACGTTTTAAACGCAGGGGGAGTGATTGCATATTATCCTTTATGGTTTATCTGCATGAGAAATTTTAATGTTTCACATTTTTCACAGAGCCTTAATTTTTGTCAAATCAATTCTGAGCAAATGTTTTTATCTTCTAGTCGATTTAAGTAATGAGTTGCACAATCTAAAATGGACTGAGGAACGCCTGCGAGTGCTGCGACTTGTAATCCATAACTTTGGCTCGCACAACCAGCTGCTACATGATATAAAAAAATCAGTTGATCTTGGTCAACTGTGGCTTTTAAATGAACAGTTCTAATACAAGTATGCTCTTCAGGTAAACTGGTGAGCTCGAAGTAATGCGTTGAAAATAAAGTATATGCTTCAATGTTTTGGATTAAATGTTTACAGCATGCGTAGGCTAAAGCCATACCATCATAAGTGCTGGTGCCTCTGCCGATTTCATCAATTAAGACTAAGCTTTGTGCTGTTGCCTGTCTTAAAATATGTGCGGTTTCTGTCATTTCTACCATAAATGTAGAACGTCCAGAGGCTAAATCATCACTGGCACCAATGCGGGTGAAAATTTGATCAATGGGGCCAATTCTGGCTTCTTTGGCTGGAACGTAGCTTCCAACATAAGCCAGCAAGACAATGAGTGCGGTTTGACGCATATACGTTGATTTACCTCCCATATTCGGTCCAGTGATCAGAAGTGCGTGCTCTTTGGGCTTTAAACAAAGATCATTGGCAATAAATTTAGATTTAATCATGGGCTCAATGACCGGATGTCGACCTTGTAGGATGGTGAGTTCTGATGTTTCAACCAACTGTGGACAATGCCAATTGAGGTTGACGGCACGCTCAGCTAAGGTATCGAGCACGTCAATTGTGCTCAGACCCTTGGCAATTTCAGACAAAATTTGTATGCTGTGCTGAATTTCTTCCAATACCTTTTCATAAATCCATTTTTCGCGTGCGAGGGCTTTAGATTCAGCTGAAAGTACTTGTTCTTCAAACAATTTTAATTCTGGAGTTGTATATCTTTCAGACGATTTTAACGTTTGTTTACGTTGATAATGTTCAGGGATAGCCTGCTTGTCTGATTGCGTTTTAGACAGTTCAATATAATAACCGTGAACCCGATTAAACCCAAATTTCAAGCTTGAGAGGCCTGAGCGTTGTTTCTCTTCTTGTTCTAATTTTGCGAGCGCTGCATTGGCATCGGTGCTGATCGCTCGTAATGCGTCGAGCTCCTCATCGAACCCTGGTGCAATCACGCCACCTTCACGAATGAATGTAGGTGGATGATCGACGATAGCTGCCGTGAGCAGTGTTTGTAATTCAGGCAATGGTTGTAATTGCTGAGTAATAAGTTGTAACAATGAACTGGCATATGATTTTAACAAGTCTTGCAGTCTTGGTAGCACGCTTAAAGTTTGGCGTAATTGAACCAGATCTCTCGGTCTGGCTGAGTTTAAAGCTATTCTTGAAACAATGCGCTCGACATCTCCTGTTTCCTTGAGTAACACCTGTATTTTGTCGATGTGTTGATGTTGAATGAGGTCTTGAATCGCTTGCTGACGATGAACCAATTGTTGATGCTGACGTAAGGGCCTTGCCAGCCAGCGTTTTAACAGTCTACTGCCCATGGTCGTTGCGGTATGATCTAGAATACTAATTAAAGTATTTTCACTGCCACCTCGATTATTTTCAAAAAGTTCTAAATGACGTTGTGTGCTGGCATCTAGGTGTAAAAAATCATCGCGTTTTTCAAGGGTGATGGTGGTTAAATGCGGTAAGGTTTGACGCTTAGTCACATCCAGATATGCAAGCAGGGCCCCGGCAGCCGAGATTGCTTCTTGATATGCAGACTCACCAAATGCGTAAAGATCTTGCACTTTGAATTGACTGCGCAAACGCTCTTTCGAACGAGACAAATCAAAGTCCCATGCTGGGCGGATATTTGTATGCAATTTTAGATCAAGCAAGCCATCGTGCAAGTGAGTTGTCGTTAAAATTTCTGCAGGCCGCAATCGTGTGAGTTCTGCAATGAGTGCACTGGTATCAGTGACTTGTGATAAGTGAAAACGTCCACCGCTTAGGTCCACCCAAGCAAGGCCGATTTTTTCTCGAACTTGGAAAATTGACACGAGTAGGGTGTCATGTTTTGCGTCTAATAACACTTCATCAGTTACTGTTCCAGGGGTGACAATGCGTGTTACTTGTCTATCCATTGGGCCTTTACCCTGAGCTTCTCCGATTTGTTCACAAATAGCAACCGCTTCGCCTTTTTTTAATAGACGTGCCAAATAATTATCAATAGCATGATAAGGAACTCCAGCCATTGGAATCGGTTGTCCTGCAGATTGACCGCGGTGGGTTAAAGTCAGGTCTAAAAGTTGTGCTGCGCGTTTTGCATCTTCAAAAAATAGCTCGTAAAAATCACCCATGCGATATAAAAGTAGACGTTCAGGATGTTCGGCTTTAATTCGCAAATATTGTTGCATCATTGGGGTGTGTTGCATAGACATATTTAAAAACAGATTTATAAAAAATTGCCTAATCTTACCAGTTGTTTGGGAATAAAGTAAATGTTAGGATG
>CAMDJY010000149.1 GCA_945901145.1 Legionella genomosp. 1
GCATAACAGCTGAACAAGCATTGCAGCATCCTTTTCTAAGCAAGTACTACAAAAGCGAAGACCTAAAAAAATTCTCCTTGAGTACCAGATCAGATTTAAACAAAGAGTCTATGGAAGACTACTATGATTTCGAATGTACATACGATCAACCTGCTCATTCATCTAGCTCTAAAATTTCTCAGTCGCTTGCAACAATGGATCTCATTAATAAAGAATGCACACGATACACGCGAAAGCCGACCCCATCATCGTCCCGTGACGGGGAAACAACTGAATCAAGCATCGCACTTAAGTAACGCTTTGCATCTTTAAAACAGTTTGTTATACTTGCACCTCGTTGCCGGGGTGGCGGAATTGGTAGACGCGCCGGATTCAAAATCCGGTGGTGGTGACACCGTGTCGGTTCGACTCCGACCCTCGGTACCATTGAGTGATTTTTTAACAGTTCTCAATGGTTCGCAACGGCACATAACACATAATATCGCCAGCCTTCAACTGACTCGGGTTAACAGACATTTTCTCACTCAATTGCATTTACAACTTCTTTAGAACGCATGAATGCCGCATGCATTGCTTGAGACACAATTGCTTCAAATTTTTGTTCTTTGAATACTTGAATTGCGGCAGCGGTTGTACCTCCTGGAGAAGTTACTTTTTTGCGAAGCTCATCCATAGTGAGCGCACTGGCCTTGGCTAACTCAACTGCACCACTCACCGTTTGTAATGCAAACGCTTGGGCAAGATCTTCTTGTAAACCCAGTTGTTGGGCAGCATGAATCATCGCTTCTAAAAAAAGAAATATATATGCGGGCCCACTGCCCGATAACGCAGTAAAAATATTGATATCATCTTCATTGCTCACCCAAGTCATTAAGCCCATAGATTGAAACAGTTGAGTGACAATCTCTTGCTGCTCCCGGCTGACAAATTGGTTGGCAATTAATGGTGTAGCCCCTTTGTGCACAGCAATTGGCGTATTGGGCATAGCGCGAACGATTGCTTGCTTGTCAAGACACTGTTTTTCTAACCAGGATAAACTTAAACCCGCCGCGAGTGATATTAATAAACAATGAGGTGCCATCGCTTGTTTAATTTGAGTCAAAACTCCAGCTACATGAATTGGCTTGACCGCAATAATAATGATGTCAGCGTCAGGCACAATAGCCAAGTTGTCATGGTGAGTATAGACCTGCTCAACAACCCCAATCTTAAGAGAAGGTGCAGCAGCTCGGAGTTGATAATTAAGCTGATTCGCTAAACCTTGGGCCATGGCTTGCGCGATATGACCATAGCCAATAAAACTAATTTTCATGGCAAATGTAAAATAGCATCGACCTCAACTTGCGATCCTTTAGGTAAAGAAGCTACACCAATAGCCACGCGCGCAGGATACGGTGCTTTAAAATAACGCAGCATTGCATCATTTACCAGTGAAAAATGTGACAAATCAACCAAATAAACAGTTAATTTGACAATGTGATCTAAACTAGCGCCTGCAGCTTGTGTTACCACGCGGATATTATGAAACACCTGCTCGATTTGTAATTTTATGTCCTCACTGCACAACAACATCGTTTGTGGGTCCAAAGGAATTTGGCCAGATAAATAAATAAAATCACCGCATTGTATTGCCTGACTATAAGGACCTATGGCTGCTGGCGCTAAATCAGTGTGAATGACTTTTTTCATTGTTGCCCCCTACTCCCATTGTTTCTTTCTATACAAGCGCGTGACGACTTTGTTGGCTCGTAAACGACGCATCACGCGAGCTAAGTGACTGCGGTTGCGTACGCTAATAGAAAACGTCAGCGCATTATGTCGACCATCTCGTGGATCAACATTGATATTACCAATATTTGACTCAGCTTCAGCAATTGCACTTGCAAGTGCTGCTAGTACACCACGTTGATTCGCTACTTCAACAGTAATATCAACCCAAAATTCACCCTGAACCTCATCATCCCAACGCATAGAAATAAATTGGTCAGAACTGCTACGACTCTGATTCGCAACCGAACAGTCGCTTGCATGCACCAGGATTCCCCGACCTTGTTGAAAGCGACCGACAATATTATCTCCTGGGATTGGCTGGCAACATTCAGCAAAATGAACCACCATGCCTTCTGTGCCCTTAATGGCCAAAGGACGACCTTTGGAAGATTTTTCTAACTCGCTGCCATCTTGAGTTAATACCAAACGTTTAGCAATCACCATCGGCATTTGATTGCCAATACCAATGGAATAAAGTAGATCATCCATGTTTTTATAATCAAGATCGTGTAACAAGGCTTGCAACGATTCGGGCGGAATTTTATCGTATTGACTATCAAGGTCGAAAAAAGCCTGTTCCATTAATCGCTGGCCCATTAATATCGATTCAGAATGGTGCTGGGTTTTTAGAAAGTTACGAATATTGCCGCGCGCTTTTCCAGTGACGACAAAATTTAACCAAGAAGGCGTTGGCTGAGCAGCTGGGGAAGTAATAATCTCAACAGTTTGTCCATTTGCCAATGGGATGCTCAGGGGAACTAACCGACGATTCACTTTGGCAGCAACACATTGATTCCCCACATCGGAATGCACTGCATATGCAAAATCGACCGGCGTTGCGCCACGAGGTAACTCCATGATGTGGCCTTTGGGTGTAAACACATAAACTTCATCAGGAAATAAATCAATTTTTACATTTTCAATGAACTCAATCGAATCCCCAGTGTTTCGTTGCAATTCCAAGAGCCGTTGCACCCATTCCCGCGCGCGCAATTGTGCTTTGTTAACTTCTAAATGAATTTCTGAAGACTTATAAAGCCAATGCGCAGCAACACCATTCTGAGCAACTTTATCCATATCTTTGGTGCGAATCTGTACTTCTAAAGGCACGCCATAGGGTCCAAAAAGCGTTGTATGTAATGATTGATAACCATTAATTTTTGGAATGCCTATATAATCTTTGAAGCGCTGTGGCACAGGCTTATAGGTCCGATGGAGTGCACCCATCACCCGATAACAGGAATCAATATCTTCAGTAATAACACGGAATGCAAATACATCAATAATTTCTGCAAACGATGCTTTTTTTAATCGCATTTTACGATAGATGCTATACAAATGCTTTTGCCGGCCAAAAATATTTTCATAGGGAATAGCTAAAACATTTAGAGCTTTTTGCAAATCCTGTTCAATTTTTTGAGTTAATTCAGAACGATTACCTCGCGCTTTATCAATAGCAGATTTAATTGCGCGGTATCGCATGGGGTAAAGCGCCTTAAATCCAAGATCTTCAAGTCCTGTATAAATAGAGTGCATACCCAGTCTATTGGCAATCGGCGCATAAATCTCTAAAGTTTCAATGGCAATTCGACGTCGCTTCGCTGTAGGCATTGCACCAAGTGTTTGCATATTGTGAAGTCTGTCTGCAAGTTTTACAATAATAACGCGAATATCCTTCACCATGGCTAATACCATTTTGCGGAAATTCTCTGCTTGTGCTTCAGCACGGGATTCAAATTTAATTTTGGTGAGTTTAGTAACACCATCAACTAAAGTAGTAACTTCTTCCCCAAATTGATCGATTAAATCTTCTTGACTAATATTGGTATCTTCAACAACATCGTGCAGTAATGTTGCCATAATTGTCTGATAATCAAGCCGCATTTTCGCTAAAATCAATGCGGCTTGCACAGGATGAGTGATATAAGGTTCTCCTGAACGACGCATCTGGCCTTGATGACCCTTCTCAGCAACTAAATAAGCTTGGTGACATTTTTCAATTTGTACGGGCTCAAGATAATGTACTAATTCTTCACGCAACACTTCAAAGTAGCTCACGCACATCTCCCAGTGCTACCGAATGGTTATTGGACTTAAGTCAAATCCTAGTCTTCGATTAAAATCTCAGGACCTATTAATCCTTCTGCAATTTCACGTAAAGCAACAACGGTTGGTTTATCATTTTCCCATTCTACCAACGGTTGCTCACCTCGGATTGCAATTTGACGAGCGCGCTTAGAGGCGACCATTACCAATTCAAAACGATTTTCAACATGTGCTAAGCAATCTTCAACGGTTACGCGCGCCATAAATCAATCCCCAATTCATTTTAACTTACAAAACATTGTATTTTACTTCGTTCCAAGCAATAAAGAAAGTAATTTTCGTTGTTTAATCATTTGACGTTTAAGTTGTAATCGCTGTGCCGTGATGATCGCAGTCAATTCTTCAAGCGCTTGTTCAAAGCAGTCATTGACGATTAAATAATCAAAATCTTTATAGTGACTCATTTGCTCACGTGCATGTCGCATACGTGCTTGAATGACTTCGGCATGATCACGTTTTCGATTAGTTAGTCGATTTTCTAAAATCGTGATCGACGGGGGTAAAATAAAAATACTCACGGCGTTGGAAAAACTCTGCTTAATTTGAGAAGCACCTTGCCAATCAATATCTAAAATCACATCAACGCCCGCCTGCAAGCGCACCTCGATTTGTGCCCGTGAGGTGCCATAATCATGTTCAAACACGCGCGCATGCTCAATGAACTGATGAGTTTCAACCATGTTTAAAAACTGTTTGGCCGCAACAAAAAAA
>CAMDJY010000150.1 GCA_945901145.1 Legionella genomosp. 1
TTATCAGAAAAACTTTGCTGTTTCTCAACCTCCGAATGCTCTTCGATGGTCCCCACTATCAACGCCACAACAACATCAAGATTTCTTACAAAGCCTATTTCATCTCAATGGTTGCCAACAGACTCATGGCTATATCTACCAGTGTACAACGTCCATGACCAGACGATATTTTAATAATCGTGATGGCGAGCTTTTATTTATTCCCTACCAAGGCCAAATTCGTTTACGAACTGAAATGGGCATACTCGACATTCAACCAGGCATGATTGCCGTTATTCCAAGAGGTATTTATTTTGCTGTTGATATCATCAACGAACCTGCTTACGGCTATTTATGTGAAAATGGTCATGCACCATTTACCTTGCCTGAATTAGGCCCTTTGGGTGCAAATAGCCTTGCAAATCCACGCCATTTTCTATATCCAACGGCGGCATTTGAAGACAATATTGAAAATGTCGACATCATTTGCAAATATCAAAATCACTTATGGATTTCAAAAAATAATAGTTCGCCGCTCAATGTGGTGGCATGGCATGGCAATTATGCTCCCTATTGTTATGATTTATCACTTTTTAATACCATGAACACGGTCAGTTATGATCACCCGGACCCTTCGATTTTTACTGTACTAACCTCACAGAGTGATACATTAGGTGTTGCCAATCTTGACTTTGTAATCTTTCCACCACGCTGGATGGTCGCAGAACATACTTTTAGACCACCCTACTTTCATCGCAACATCATGAGTGAATGGATGGGGCTGATTCGAGGCGTCTATGATGCTAAACAAGAAGGTTTTTTGCCTGGCGGCAGCAGTATTCACAACTGTATGGTGGCACATGGGCCAGATTATGCGACCTATCTTAAAGCCACTGAAGCATTGCTAAAACCCACGCACTATAAAAATACCTTAGCTTTTATGCTGGAATCAAGAAACCCTTGGTTAATCACGCATGAAGCGCTACAGCATTGCTCTCGACAAACTAGATACACGGATTGCTGGAGCGGATTCAGGGCTCCCAGCAAGACATAAGGCCGTAAATAATAGAAAAAAATAACCAGTGACGGAATACAGCAACAATGAATCTAGAGCGCACCCCAAAAGAAACGTGAAGATTAACCCAATGGCAATACAACGTGTTTCATGATGCCGCCAACTAGTCAAAAATAAACTCACAAAAAAACCGATAAAACACATGAGCCCTAAGATTCCCCAATCAACCGCAATCAACCAATATTGGCTATGCGGTTCAAACAGAGTCTCGCCCCAACCAGGAACGGGTTGATCTTGTTTAAACGCATGGCTAAAACCACCTGTTCCATAGCCTAGAAACGGGCGGCGATGAAATAAAGTACGCGCATAGTCATGAAACTGTAAACGAAAACCAACCGGTGTATCTTTGACACTAGTTTCATGGTAATGCCGCCAATCATTGATTGCCTCATGCGCACGCGCTTGCATAATCGCACTTTGATGATAAATCATTCCGAATACCGATAATGCGACCAAGATGGCAAGCAGTGCTTTACGCCAAGAAAAAGTTTGTACCATAAAAAGCAACAACAACAACAAATAATTTAAATAACTGGTTCGACCCATATTAATAAATAAAACTTGGTAACTAAATAATAAAGCCAAGGCAAGATATAACCAACGCAACTTCAACTGAGTTTGCCTGGCGTATAAAGCACTTAAATAAGCAGCGAACGCCATCATATAACCCGTGATAATATGATTACGAAATACAAACCCTGGATCATCACCATGGTAATGAACAACGCCTGCTGCTTTCAAACAGGAAATCACACAAGTCACCCACATCGCGAATAAAAACGCATGAATTACAAAAATACGTGTCTGTTTGTGTTGAAAACCACTCACCAAGAGCGGCAAACTTAATAATTTGCTATATTTACCGACGACAATCAGCGCATCTTGCATCGATGCTTGCGTCCAAAAACAAGCAATAAAACTTAAGAAAAATAATCCCAAAGCGCTTATACACCAATTTTTTGGTAATAAAGATATCATTTTGGCTCTGAAATTAGGGGTCAGCAGGATTAAAATAAACGTTAAAATAAAAAAAATACTTTGTAAACTTGCACTAATAGGTAAAAAAAACGCTGAAGCCATCATGGCAAACGCTGTATAATTCTCACACTTCATTTCAGCACCTGTTGATCAACATAGATTTGCTTCATCCCCCGGTAAAATGAGCCTTGAGCATTAAGTGTCGCAAACAAAAATCCGGCACGACCATCCAAAAATCCAGCTTGTAGCACATAACAGCGAAAAAACATCCAAAAACTACTCATCAGGGTTTTTAATAAACTATGACGTTTTTTAGCTTGCAAGCGTATTTGGGCTGAATAAGAAGAATACCGATTCATTTTAGCAATCGCATGGCTGAGATCTTGGTATGAATGATGCCAAATGGGCGTTTTCAATTGTTTAATGCGTGCGTGTGCGGGCAAAATAATTTTTTCATGCACGATGTCAGCACTAAAATAAGCGCCCTCTCGTTTAAATAAACGTGCATGGCGTGTTGGGCTGGATATTCTTAATTGTTTACCATAAAAACACATACGAATCGGAATGCGGCAAGCATCAAATTGATTAGATGCCGTCACTTTCAAAATCTCAGATTTAAGCGCATCATCCACCGTTTCATCAGCATCAAGATTCAGCACCCAAGTCTGGGTCGCATGAGACAACGCACGCTGTTTTTGTATCCCATATCCTTGCCAATCAGTAAAAAAGACTTTTGAAGTATATTGTTGCGCAATCCATGCAGTATCATCTGTACTTCCTGAATCCAAAACCACAATCTCATCTGCCCATAAAACAGATTCCAGACAACGTCGAATATTCGCAGATTCATTTTTAGCAATGATAATAACACTTAGCATAAAACAACTTTAAATAAGCCTTTTAAAATAAGCATGATCATATCATTTTATCTGCATAGAACAAACATGGGACATACGGCTGACTGCGTATCTTATTAAAAACGATAATTTTTGGACTGTTTGACCTATACTTAACTTAGAACTTTTTAAACCTAGAGTGATCATGCGATTAACACACTTTGCTTTAAACGAGCTGACCCTTCTAGAAGAATTCAAAAAGTCAGAAAAATCAAATAAATCCTCAAATGAATCATTTATTTCAAATAAATCAAACATAAATCTCTCTTCTTTTACTCATAATTTTTTTATTGTACCATATAGGCCATTAAATGTATATTTATTAGACATATTTTTGCCGGCCTTGACCGCCGTTCCGACCACCGCTACATTATGCAGCCCTCCGTTGAGCCACCATTTGTAGGACCGGTCTTGAAACAGATGGCATCATTTTCGTGATGTGTTCAAAGAGGTTTTTTGGCTTTTTGCCGAATAATCGCTCTGCGGCCGTTGTACGATCAGCGCGTAATGTGTCAACTTCATGGTAGCAAGATCACTATGAATCACGCATATAATTTAACACACGCCCTCTCGATAGCTATGCGTCTCGAAATGGATTTTTCCATCGCGAATACTTAAAACAACATGACCGCCATCGACAAGCTTGCCAAATAAGAGCTCATCAGCCAAGGGTTTTTTAATTTGATCTTGAATCAATCGCGCCATAGGACGAGCACCCATTGCGACATCGTACCCATGTTCAATCAACCATGCACGTGCTGGTGTTTCTACCATTAACGTCACATCCTTCGCGCTTAATTGCTCTTCAAGTTCTATGAGAAACTTATCGACGATACAACCAATGGTTTCCACATCAAGCGCTTTAAAGTGAATAATCGCATCCAGACGGTTACGAAACTCTGGAGTAAATTGACGTTTTAAGACATCAACACTATCAGAACTATTATCCTGCTTAGAAAATCCAATCGAGTTGCGACTCATTTCTTGAGCGCCCGCGTTACTGGTCATCACTAAAATCACATGTCTAAAATCAGCAGGACGCCCATTGGTGTCAGTCAAAGTTCCATGGTCCATAATTTGTAATAACAAGTTATACACATCTGGGTGCGCTTTTTCAATTTCGTCAAGCAGCAACACTGAATGTGGATGCTTATGAATGGCTTCGGTTAATAAACCGCCTTGATCAAAGCCAACATATCCTGGGGGCGCACCAATCAACCGAGATACCGTGTGTTTTTCCATGTATTCAGACATGTCAAAACGCACCAACTCAATTCCCAATACATTTGCCAATTGACGCGTAACTTCAGTTTTACCAACGCCTGTGGGACCAGCAAATAAAAAGCTGACAACAGGTTTGGTTGGCTCACGCAACCCAGAACGGGCTAATTTAATTGCCGAAGCCAAAGCAATAATCGCAGTATCTTGTCCATAAACCAACAATTTTAAATCCCGCTCGAGATCACGCAGCGTATCTTTTTCGCGCGCAGAAATTTTCTTCACTGGCACCCGCGCGATCTTAGCCACAACGTTTTCAATTTCAGTCACACTCACATTTTTTTTACGTTTATTGCTATTTAATAAATTTTGATAAGCACCTGCCTCATCAACCACATCAAT
>CAMDJY010000151.1 GCA_945901145.1 Legionella genomosp. 1
CAAAACGTAGCGGTTGAAATGGGTCGATTTTATTAAATGCTAAAGAAACTTCGTCAAATTCTGCACCATCAAAAGGCAATATATGCTCATATATAGGACTTTCAGAGCTGAATTTACCTGTTTCATCCATGGTGATGCCTACCATACTGACTTCTAATAGGGCGTGTTTTTTGGCATCAAACCCGGCTGTTTCAACATCAACAACGACAGGTAGAAACCCCCGAAACCGATTTTTCATCTGGTGTTTAGAATGATTAGGCATAGATACTCCAATTTAACAATTCGCCTGCTCCAATCGGAATGACTTCGGTGTCGGCTAAAGGCAGTGATTTTGCTATCTGTTGTGGTACTTTTCTTAATTCAATAAAGCTATCTGCATAAGGCAGGCGATAAAAATCAGCACCAAATTGTGAGAGAAAAGCTTCGAGATGGTTTAAGCAATGCATTTCTTCGAACACTTGAGCATAGAGAGCAACGGCATAAGGTGCAGAATAGATGCCAGCACAACCACAAGCATTTTCTTTGGTATGCCTCTCATGAGGCGCACTATCAGTCCCTGCAAAAAATTTAGGATTGCCACTGCATGCAGCTTGTCGTAAGGCGATTTGGTCATTGGCATGTTTTAAAATTGGCAAGCAGTAAAAATGTGGTTTGATACCACCGGCAAGCAGCTGATTACGATTATAGAGCAAATGTTGAGGCGTGATGGTTGCCGCAATGTAAGGAGACGCGTGTTTCACATAATCAACAGCCACTGCTGTTGAGATATGTTCAAGGACGATGCGCAGTTTTGGGAAGTTACGCACAATTGGCTTAAGCTCCGTTTCAATAAAAAGTGCTTCTCGTTCAAAAATATCGCCTGTTTTGCATTCACCATGAATTTGTAAAGTTAATTCAAGCGTTTGCATCAACTCAAGCAGTGGATAAAGGGCTTGAATGGATTGAGCGCCTTGTTCTGAATGGGTTGTCACGCCTGCTGGATAAAGTTTAGCGCCGAGTATAAAAGGATATTGACTAGCGGCATGGAATAGCATGTCGGGGTGCAATGTTTCGTTTAAATAAAAAGTCATGTAAGGTGAGAAGTGTGGATATGCTGTTGCAGCCAAGAGAATTCGTTCGCGATACGCTAAGAGTAATTCGAGGTTAGTTACAGGGGGTTGTAGGTTAGGCATGACTAATGCACGGGCAAAGTGTAGAGCGGTTGCTGGAACTGTTTGCTGAAGCAATGATTGGTCTCTAAAATGAACATGCCAGTCATCAGGACGACGAATAGAAAGAGTTTGAACCATGATTCTTATTTATTATTAAAAATATAAGAATACCATGATTTCATAAGTGGATCTTTCCCCATAACGTACTTTACAATGAGAGACTTATTTACATGGAGATTTTTATGGCAATTACTTTACCAGATTTACCTTATGCATTGGATGCTTTAGCACCTCATATTTCTAAAGAAACATTGACTTATCATTATGAAAAGCATCACAAAGGCTATGTGGTTAATTTGAATAAATTAATCATTGGCACTGAATTTGAGTCGGTATCACTCGAAGATATTATAAAAAAATCATCTGGAAGTATTTTTAATAATGCTGCTCAAGTTTGGAATCATACGTTTTATTGGTATTGCTTAAGTCCTCAGGGTGGGCACGAGCCAAAAGGAAAATTAGCGGAAGCCATCAATCAAGCATTTGGTTCTTTTTCTGCATTTAAAGAGCAATTTACGCAGACTGCTTTAACAACTTTTGGTTCAGGTTGGGCGTGGCTGGTTCAGGATGAACAGGGGCAATTAAAAATTATCAGTACCAGCAATGCGGGGACGCCGATGACAACGACGGGGCATCATGCTTTATTAACGTGCGATGTTTGGGAGCATGCTTATTATATTGATTATCGAAATTTACGCGCAGATTATCTCAATGCATTTTGGGCGTTAGTCAATTGGGAATTTGTGGAAAAAAACATGCAGTAATCTTGTTTTTTTGAGGCAGGCTATGGAACTAATCACGACGTATAAGCCCCTTCCAGTTATTTTTACACATGGACGGGGTGTGTGGCTTTATGATGAAGCTGGTGAAGCCTATTTAGACGGATTGAGTGGTATTGGCGTTTGCAATTTAGGGTATACGCACGCAGATGTCACTGCAACGATTCAACACCAAGCAGGTCAACTCTTACATACTTCAAATAAGTTTCATATTCAGGCTCAAGAAAAACTGGCTGCACGCTTAACGGCAATGGCAGGCATGGAGCAAGTGTTTTTTTGTAACTCTGGTGCCGAGGCTAATGAAGCCGCGATTAAAGCGGCGCGATTATTTGGACATAATAAAGGCATTGAAACGCCTGAGATTATTGTGATGAGTGGGGCGTTTCATGGTCGAACTTTAGCCACACTAAGTGCTTCGAGTGGTCGTAAAGTTCAGGCGGGATTTGAACCCTTAGTGCCTGGGTTTGTGCGTGCGCCATATAATGATATTCAGGCAATCCATACGATTGCAGCAAATCGTGATGATATTGTTGCGGTGATGCTCGAGCCCATTCAGGGGGAGGGTGGGGTCATCGTTGGTGATGAGACTTATCTTCGAGAGCTTGCTGCTTTCTGCCAGGCGCATGATTGGTTACTCATCATGGACGAGGTGCAAAGTGGGAATGGACGAACGGGTCATTTATATGCATCTATGGGCTTAAAAATCAAACCGGATATCATCACAACAGCAAAGGGTTTAGCCAACGGGGTACCAATTGGTGCGTGTTTGATGCGTGGGAAAGCTTCTAATTTATTTAAAGCGGGCAGTCATGGTTCAACGTTTGGTGGTAATGCACTGGCATGTGCAACGGCCCTGACGGTTTTGGACGTGATTGAACGGGATCACATCTGTGCGTCTGCTTTGCAGATGGGGCTGAGATTAAAAGAACAATTGGCTGCTGTCTTGGGTGAGCGTTCTTATGTGCGTCAAATTCGGGGTCGTGGGTTAATGATCGGAATTGAAATGGATCGGCCTTGTTCTGACATGCGGCTGCTAGGCCTTGAAAATCGATTATTATTTAGTGTGACAGCGGAGACGGTGATTCGTTTGTTACCGCCTTTGATTATTTGTCCAGACGAGGTTGATGAGTTAGTGATTCGATTGGTGAAGACCATTGATGCTTTTTTTAGTGATTGAAAAAGAGATTCCAGCGTTCATGCTCAGATGAATTCTCCTAAGGATTCATGGGAGGTAGGATACTTTTTTTCACGGGTTTTTTCTTTGGTTGAGGACGATAGTTTTTAATGAATTTCCATAATTGTGCGCCTCGCCATTGATCTTGGTTTTTTGCATAAAGTATTTCTGAGAGTTTTAATAATTCAATTTTGAGTTCTTCTTGATGGATTTGGGCGTGGATATCTTGTAAATGACGGATATTGGCTGTGGGCCACATGCCTTGAGCCCAGCTTAATAGCGCAGTTTGTGCTTTTTGAGGATTATTTTCAATACAAGCGATCTCAATTTGCTTGAGTACTGATGCGCTTTGATTTGGCTTAATAGATTTTTGTTTTTTTATAAATAAAATCAACAGCGTGATGATCCAAGTGATGGCCAGAAGTGCGCTGATGATCCATGGCAGTTGTGATGTTTGCTTGTCTTGGGTGAGCATCTGATGATCTGTTGGTTTAAAGACCGAAGGCGTATGGTTTTGACCTTGTGCTTGTGCTTGCGCTTGCACTTGCACTTTAATGATACGTTCAGAAATTTTACTGGTTTCTTGCTGTCCCGTGGTTGTGTTAAACCAAGTAACTGTATAACTTGGAAGATAAATTGTCCCTGATTGATTGAGTAAATAATTAATTTTTAGTGTTTTAGTCCCGATGACCTCATGATCACTGATATGATTATTTGCAGTGGGTTTTTCGGGGTATACGCCAAATTTATCTTTAGGATGCGCGGATAGTGTTGGAATTAATTCTGCTGGTAACCCGGTTGCCTTGATGCGTATCGTTCGGGTGAGTGTTGTACCGGTTGTGAATTGATTATTAGGTTGATCATAGTGTTCGGTCAGTTGCAGAGATTTTGCTGGCAGCCAATTTTTTCCTAAGTATTTTCTGGGGATGGGTTTGACGTTTAACGTGATCGTTTCACCTTTGGCGCGCACAGGTTCAGGCATCCCACGATAAATTAAAGCCTGGAAAGTAGGTCCTTCTAGGTTTTGTTTGCCTGTTTTCTGTGGAAATATGGCATATTCTTGCTCTTCAACAGTATAAAATTCTCCATTTTGCGTAAATTGATATTGATTTCCATTGCCTAATGGAATAACAAACGCATCTTCAAGATTAGGCGGCTGATAAGATGCATTTAATAATTGATCCTTGTGAATCAACCTAACAGTATAATTAATTTGTTGGTTAAGATAAGGATTGTGCTCATTCACCTGGGTTTGCAGATCAAGGTTGGTTGCACTCGCTGCAATCTTTGTCGTGCGGGGTTTGTTAATCGTTTGATGGGTAGCTGAAGTTACGTTAATTTCGATTGATTGGCTGCGTTCTTGTCCCATTTG
>CAMDJY010000152.1 GCA_945901145.1 Legionella genomosp. 1
CAGTCTGAGACTGTGTGCCACGAAGAGCTTATTCCAAAATGGCGGCATATATCTGTCTTCGAAGGTGAGCACGTAGCCCGCGGTGAGGTTATTGCCGATGGTCCGCCTAGTCCTCAGGATATCTTACGCTTACTCGGCGTAGGAGCCCTGGCAAACTATATCGTTAACGAAGTACAAGATGTATACCGTCTACAAGGTGTAAAAATCAACGATAAGCATATTGAAACCATTGTGAGACAAATGCTTCGAAAACGAACTATTACGTTTGTCGGTGATTCTAAGTTTCTTTTAGGGGAACAAGTAGAAGAAACGGTTTTACTTGAAGAAAATGATAAACTTGCAAAAGAGAATAAAATTTTGGCTCGAGGGACTCCGAATCTATTGGGGATCACGAAAGCTTCGTTGGCAACAGAATCGTTTATCTCAGCGGCTTCCTTCCAAGAAACCACACGAGTATTAACTGAAGCTGCGGTCAGCGGTAAAATTGATGATTTACGGGGACTAAAAGAAAACGTCATGGTTGGTCGTTTGATTCCTGCAGGCACTGGATATACCTATCATCAAACAAGAAAGGCGAAGCGCGCCAAGGTCCGGTTACAAGAACAGGGCAATGGACATCCGATCACAGCAACGGAAGTCGAGCATGCGCTAAGCGAAGCATTAAATGCTAAAAATCGCCACGAACAAGAATGATCATTCAATGTAGGTCTTGTTTAACTTGACAAGAGTTCAAGACCTATATAGAATCCGGCATCTTTATGCGTGTGAAATAAATTTAAGCTACAGTTGGAGTTAACATTAAATGGCTACTATTAACCAGTTAGTTAGAAAGCCTCGCGTCGCCACACAAAAGAAGAGCAATGTTCCTGCACTGGAATCCTGTCCTCAGCGTCGTGGTGTTTGTACACGCGTATATACGACTACACCCAAAAAACCAAACTCAGCAATGCGTAAGGTTGCTCGCGTTCGTTTGACCAACGGTTTCGAAGTTTCTTCATATATCGGTGGTGAAGGTCACAATTTACAAGAGCACTCCGTGGTTTTAATCCGTGGTGGTCGGGTAAAAGATTTGCCAGGGGTTAGATATCACACTGTCCGCGGAAGCTTAGATACATCCGGGGTTAATGATCGAAAGCAAGGTCGATCAAAATACGGTACTAAAAAACCAAAAGACAAGAAATAACAAAGCGTAGGAACGAGATATGCCAAGAAGAAGAGAAGTCCCCAAAAGAGAAATTCTGCCTGATCCGAAGCATCACAGTGAGTTGCTAGCAAAATTTATTAACGTATTAATGATCAGCGGCAAGAAATCGATTGCTGAGAAAATTATTTACGGTGCACTTGACGTGCTTGAAGATCGATTAGTTAAAGCAAAAAAAGCTGATGAAGACGAAAGTGGATCAGGAGCCAGCGGTTCAACATCTCCAGTCCTTCGATACTTTGAGCAAGCATTAGACAATGTTCGCCCTACTGTAGAAGTGAGATCGCGGCGCGTAGGTGGAGCAACCTATCAAGTTCCAGTAGAAGTTAGAATGGAACGTAGCATTGCCTTAGGCATGCGCTGGATCGTTCAATCTGCAAGAACTCGAGGCGAAAAGGGCATGATGTTACGCCTAGCTGGTGAGCTTGTTGATGCTTTTGAAAATAAAGGTTCAGCTGTTAAAAAGCGTGAAGATATTCATCGTATGGCAAAAGCGAACCAAGCCTTTGCTCATTTTAGATGGAATTAAGAGAGAGGGTATCCTGGTGTCAACTACTCCATTAGAATTATATCGTAATATTGGTATTGCAGCACACGTCGATGCAGGAAAAACAACGACGACTGAGCGCGTACTATTTTATACAGGCACGTCACATAAAATCGGTGAAGTCCATGATGGTACAGCAACGATGGACTGGATGGTCCAGGAGCAAGAGCGCGGCATTACAATTACATCAGCTGCGACAACCTGTTACTGGTCTGGGATGGATAAGCAATTTGCAAAACATCGTATCAATATTATCGATACCCCAGGTCACGTGGACTTCATGATTGAAGTTGAGCGTTCACTCCGTGTTCTTGATGGTGCAGTGGTTGTATTTGACTCTGTTTCAGGCGTAGAACCACAATCAGAAACAGTATGGCGTCAAGCATCTAAATATGGCGTTCCACGGATTGTATTTGTCAATAAAATGGACCGAATGGGCGCAGATTTTTTACGTGTTGTAGAACAGATAAAAATCAGGTTGAACTCGAAGCCCGTTATTGTACAATTACCAATTGGCGCAGAAGAAAATTTCAAAGGCGTCGTTGATCTCGTAAAAATGAAAGCTATTCTATGGGACGAAGACAACAAAGGCATGACATTTAAATATGAAGATGTGCCGGCTAATATGCAAAAGCAAGCAGAAGACCTGCGTAATTTAATCGTAGAAGCTGCTGCTGAAACTTCTGAAGAACTGATGGAAAAATACCTTGAAGAAGGCGAGTTGACTGAAGAAGAAATTAAGCATGCAATACGTAAAAGAACAATTAATAATGAAATTGTACCTGTATTTTGTGGATCTGCTTTTAAAAACAAAGGTGTGCAAGCGGTGCTTGATGGTGTTGTTGAATACTTGCCATCCCCTTTAGATATTCCTCCAGTCTCAGGTTTAGATGACGACGGAGAGCCTGCTACACGTGAAACTTCATACACGACACCCTTTTCAGCACTTGCATTTAAGATTGCAACAGATCCTTTTGTAGGAACACTGACTTATTTTCGTGTTTATTCCGGAGTATTAAAATCTGGCGATACCGTTTATAACCCCGTTAAGGGCAAGAAAGAGCGTATAGGTCGTTTGCTACAAATGCATGCGAATTCACGAGAAGAAATTAAGGAAGTTCATGCGGGCGACATCGCAGCTGCAATTGGCTTAAAAACAGTTACAACTGGAGATACGCTGTGCGACATAAATTCAATTATTACTTTGGAACGTATGGACTTTCCTGAGCCCGTAATTGCAGTTGCAGTAGAGCCGAAAACCAAAGCTGACCAAGAAAAAATGGGGATTGCTTTGGGTAAACTAGCCCAGGAAGACCCATCTTTCCGTGTGCATACAGATGAAGAATCTGGTCAGACAATTATTGAAGGTATGGGAGAGCTCCATTTAGAAATTATCGTGGATAGAATGCGACGTGAGTTTTTAGTTGAAGCCAATGTCGGGAAACCACAAGTAGCCTATCGAGAAACTTTAAAAGCATCTGTTGAACAAGAAGGTAAGTTTGTCCGTCAATCAGGTGGCCGCGGCCAGTATGGGCACGTATGGCTGAAGATTGAGCCTCTAGAACGCGGTGAAGGATATGCCTTTGTGAACCAAATCGTAGGTGGTGTTATTCCAAAAGAATATATCCCTGCCGTCGACAAAGGGATTCAAGAACAGCTTCAAAATGGAGTGATTGCAGGCTATCCAGTTGTTGATGTAAAAGTAACACTATTTGATGGTTCATTCCATGAAGTAGATTCTAGTGAAATGGCATTTAAAATTGCAGGATCAATGGGATTCAAACAGGGCGCTCAAAAAGCCAAGCCAGTTTTACTTGAACCTATTATGCGCGTAGAAGTCGTAACACCCGAGGATTATATGGGCGACGTGATGGGTGATTTGAGTAGACGTCGAGGCCTATTACAGGGCATGGATGAATCACCTGCCGGTCGTTTGATTCACGCCGAAGTTCCATTAGCAGAGATGTTTGGATATTCAACCGACTTGCGATCTGCAACGCAAGGACGAGCGACTTATACAATGGAATTTTCAAAATATGCCGAGGCACCAACCACTGTTGCCGAAGCAATTATTAAAAAAAATAAAAGCGAATGAGGTATTAAGAGATGGCTAAGGAAAAATTTGAGCGAACCAAGCCACACGTAAATGTGGGGACGATTGGGCATGTTGACCATGGTAAGACGACGTTAACGGCGGCGATTACGACGATCATGGCAAAGAAATATGGCGGGATAGCAAAGGCGTATGACCAAATTGACGCGGCGCCAGAAGAACGCGCGCGTGGGATTACGATATCTACAGCACATGTTGAATATGAGTCAGCGAACCGACATTATGCACACGTAGATTGCCCGGGCCATGCGGATTACATTAAGAACATGATTACTGGTGCTGCGCAGATGGACGGAGCGATATTGGTTGTCTCAGCAGCTGATGGTCCAATGCCGCAAACACGTGAGCACATTTTACTAGCCCGCCAAGTCGGCGTTCCCTATATAGTCGTGTTTTTAAACAAAGCTGATATGGTTGACGATGCTGAGTTGCTAGAATTAGTTGAAATGGAAGTGAGAGACTTACTAAGTTCATACGATTTTCCTGGCGATGATATACCAATTGTAACTGGTTCTGCGTTAAAAGCGTTAGAAGGAGATACTAGTCCGATTGGTGTTGCTGCGATTGAGAAGCTCGTAGAGACAATGGATGCCTATATTCCACAACCTGTGAGAAATATCGACAAGAGCTTCTTGTTGCCGATTGAAGATGTATT
>CAMDJY010000153.1 GCA_945901145.1 Legionella genomosp. 1
GACAACTCATTGGGCAAGGGCATATATCCTTGATTAACGCGATTTGCATTGATAATAATCTTTGAACTTTGTGCCTGGCGAAAAATTTCAGTCAAACGTACAGTCTTAATTTGCTCTGAATGCATGAGTTCTGAGAGCATAGCACCTGGACCTACCGATGGGAGCTGATCAACATCGCCAATAAAAAGAATCGCCGCATGATCAGGAACAGCCTGTAATAAGTAATTAAACAACAAAATATCAATCATCGATGATTCATCAATAATTAAAACATCAATGGGTAAAGGATTATCAGCGGTATATTTAAACCCCAGCGTTTTGGGTTCAAATTGTAATAATCGATGGATGGTTTTTGCTTGCAGACTAGTCGCTTCAGTCAGACGTTTTGCCGCACGCCCTGTCGGTGCACACAAAACAACATTGATATCTTTGGAACGAATGATTTTTAATAAACTATTCACCAAAGTCGTTTTACCAACACCCGGCCCTCCCGTAATAATTGTGATCTTTGAATCTAAAGCAGTATGAATGGCATTACGTTGGGAATCAGATAATTGTATTGTTATGTGCTTCTCTAGAAAAGCAAGATCCATCGCGCCCCAGGGGGGCACACCAGTATTTAAACGCTTAATATGGCCTGCTGCATCAGTTTCAGCTTGATGCAGCGTTACTGGATAAACATAGCATTCATCTTCAATAATTTCCGTAATAAATGGACTGGGGTCAGCAACAGTGAACATAGCCTGCTCAATCACTGCAGCAGGAACTTTTAGAAATTTACAAGTTCTGGCGATTAAATCTGCATAACGCACCGCACAATGACCGTGTTCACACCATTGAGACAACACGTTACCAATGCCCGCGACGACACGTAAAGGCGATTCTTGCGCCACGCCAAGTGTTTTTGCCAACTCATCCACTATTTTAAAGCTTAGCCCGCGAATATCCAGTATTAAACGATAAGGATTTTCATTCACCAGAGCGATGGCATCTTTGCCATAAGCTTCAAGTAATTTATGAGCAAAATCAGCACCAATGCTTTTAAAATAAAGCAATATTGAGTCAGCATCCCCAGACATAAAACGTCCAACTAGTCATCGAGGTTGAAAGATTAGCACATCTTAAGATATGCTTGAACATCGATATTGGGGAGAAAACCATGATAACCCTGTTGGTTAGTTTACTTATCATTGGCGCTTTAATTTTTATTTGGACTAATAGCATTTACAATGGACTAATTGAGTCAATTAAGACAATTCATCTCAATCAGCAAGAAATCGAGAAACTATTAGACAAACGTTTCAAATTACTGGAAAATTTGATTCATTCGGTAAAAAATTACCCAGACTATGAAAGAAGTGTATTAAAAGACGTGTTGCTCTTAAGAAATCGCTCAGAAATAGCACGATTGTCGCAGCAAGCATCAGAGCATATGGCGCTTGAAGATGAAATTTCTAAAATTGCTGCAAATTTAGATAATATATTCGAACAACATGTCGAATTTAAAGCTGGTAAACAGGTCATGCAGATACAAGAAGATATTGTTAACGCAGAAAGTAAGCTAGCTTACGCCAAACAAGTCTACAATGACAATGTCACCTGCTATAATAATAAACAAAAATTATATATTTATGCGCTCATTACGCGTCTATTTCCAACCCTACTTCGTAAAAAATTTATTTCCTGGGATTAATTCAATGTTAAAAATTAAATGTGCAGTCATTGGCGCTGGCTATCTTGGTCGTTTTCATGCACAAAAATATAAAATGCTCGAGTCGGTCGATTTCATTGGCGTTTGCGATATCAATCCACAAATGGCTGAAAATCTCGCGGATGAACTCAATGTTCCTGCTTATTTTAATGTACAAGAACTTTTAGAACGTGTCGATGCTGTAAGTATTGCAGCCACAACAAAATCACATTATGCACTTGCGCGTACCTGTTTAGAACACGGCATTCATGTCCTCGTTGAAAAACCAATGACAGAAACCGTGGATCAAGCGCGAGAATTAGTTGCATTAGCACATCAGCACGGCGTCAAACTGCAAGTCGGTCATTTAGAACGTTTTAATTCAGCACGCTTAGCCTTAGAGCCCTATTTAACAGAACCCGTATTTATCGAATCGAGCCGATTAGCACCCTACAATCCTCGCGGAGCAGATGTCAATGTGATTCTCGATTTAATGATTCATGACATTGATATCATCCAAAATCTAGTTAATAGTCCAATTAAAACAATTGATGCACATGGTGTTCCTGTTTTAACACAAGCCATTGATATTGCGAACGCTAGAATTACCTTTGAAAATCAATGTGTCGCCAATATCACAGCAAGTCGGGTCAGTTTTAAAACCGAAAGAAAAACCCGTATTTTTCAGCCGAACAACTATATTTCGATTGATTATCAAGAAAAACAATTTGCAATTTTTGAAAAAAGCGATCGTGAACTCTTTCCAGGGGTTGCTGATATCAATCGCTATCAATCTTCACTCGAAAAAGGCGATGCTTTATTTGAAGAAATCAAAGCATTTGTTCAATGTATCATCAATGACACACCGCCACCTGTGAGCGGCGAAGCAGGCTTAAGCGCGCTACAAACCGCAACTATAATCACAGAGCGCATTAATGCGCATTTGTCGAGACGATATGCAACCATCTGATCAACATATTGTCATCATTGCTGGGGAAGAATCGGGCGATCAACATGCGGCTCAACTTGTACAAACGCTTAAAGCTAAATACCCTCACTTAAAAATCAGCGGTATTGGTGGCCAACATATGCATGCCGCGGGCGTTGAGTTATTGAGCGATCTTGCACGTTTTGGGGTGACCGGAATTATTGAAGTTTTCCGTCATGGATGGATGATTTATAAAGCATATAAAATTATCAAAAATCATCTAGAAAAAACCAAGCCCGATCTTCTGATTCTTGTAGATTACCCAGGGTTTAATTTACGTTTAGCGCAATTTGCAAAAAAGCTAAATCTAAAAATTCTTTATTATATTAGTCCCCAAATTTGGGCTTGGAAAGCCAGACGTATTGAAACAATTCGAAAATGTATTGATCATATGGCGGTCATCTTGCCGTTTGAAAAAGAAATTTATCAGCATGCCAAAATCCCGGTAGCGTTTGTTGGTCATCCCTTAACTGCAAGCATTGAAGAATGTATTGCGTCTAAACCACAACGAACTCACTATCAGCTCCCTGAAAATAAAAAGATCATTGCATTGCTCCCAGGCAGCCGAGTCAATGAGATTGAACGCCATATGCCTGTTTTATATAACACGGCAAAACAATTAATTCATCAACATCCTGACCTGCATTTTGTGATACCAATAGCCAAGACCATTGCCCCCTCCTTGATTAAATCTTATTGGTCTTCTACTTCAATCCCATGTAGCTTTATCGAGGGCAATGCTGTCGAAATTGCATGGTGTAGTGACGCTGTTGTCGTTGCATCGGGTACGGCTTCTCTCGAATGTGCATTATTAGCCAAACCCATGTGTATTATTTACAAAGCCTCTCTCATCACTTATTTAGCTGCATCACAATTGATTCGCGTTAAATACCTTGGGCTATGTAATTTATTACAAAACGAAATGATCGTACCAGAATTATTACAATATGATTGTAACCCCAAAGAATTAACCCAGACCATCAATAGCTTATTATTTGACACTGCAACCATCCAACGCATGCAAACAAGGCTCACTCAACTCAAACATAATTTATCCCTGGAAACAGCAGATATGACATTGTGCGAGTTGGTTGAGCACTTAACTATTTGCTAAAAGACCAATATTTAAATATAATGTCCAATAAAATTATTTATTAATACAAATTATGCACAGATACCAAATTAATAATCAGATTGGCAAGGGAGTCTACGGCAAAGTGTATTCAGGACTAGACACAGCCGAAAATAAGAAGATAGTAATTAAAAACATATCTTACGAAATTTCAGATATAACCCTTACCAAATATTTACTCAGAGAAATTTCACTCCTAAGAATGCTCAAGGGTCATCCTGATATTATTTCTCTAGAAGATGTAATCATTTCACCTGAAAAAAGTTGTTGTGATTTAATCTTTGAAACTTGTGATACAGACTTAAGACAAATTATTAATTTCAAACAAATACTAACACCAGGTCATATACAATTTATACTATATCAAATGATTCGTGGCATTTATTATATCCATTCAGCAGAACTGGTTCATCGTGATTTAAAACCCGCCAATATTTTCATCAATAAAAATTGTGACGTAAAAATTGGTGACTTTGGGCTATCTCGAGCAACACAGGACATCAGAAAAAATCCGCCTCTTTTTTTTAGCCACTTCAGCACACACGTAGTTACTCGTTGGTACCGTAGTCCTGAAGTGCTCCTGAGATGTAAAGGCGAGGCGCCAACTGATATGTGGAGTATAGGCTGCATATTGGCTGAGTTGCTCTTAGGTCGACCAATCTTCCCTGGAAAAGATGAGGTGGATCAACTT
>CAMDJY010000154.1 GCA_945901145.1 Legionella genomosp. 1
GACCATAAGGATTGTTTAACAACAAATCCTGCCACAATGAGATGGTCCATCATTTGGCTTAAGGTGCCGCTGTGAGCAAATTCTATGTTTCGTCTAATTTCCGATAAAGTTCTAGCGCCATCTTTAAGACTGTCTAGGATTTTTTTATATGTAGCACCCTTGCCATTAAAGAGGTCATGGAAAATACGATCGAATTCCGTTAAGAGCAATCCATTCTTCTCAAAGGCGAGCTGTTTTATGTTATCATCAGCCGTCACATTAGCATTGAGTTGCTCCAAATACCATGGCACACCCCCAACAATACTGAGCAACTTGTACATATCATAATGAGAAAGTTGCATGCCGAGCGTTCGTAAAAATTCAGCGCTTTCGGAAATGGATAAAGGTTCTAAGCTGATCGTTACATTAACGCGCCCAAAGAATGCAGTACTCTTTAGGATATTTTCTTCAATCCAGGTTGAGACTGAACCGCAAAAGACAAGCAACACATGCGTCGTTTGCTTATCCCACCAAGCTTTGAGTTTCGGAATGAAGCTTAAGTCTTTTGATCCCATCCACGAAATCTCATCAAGCAAGATGATGTCCCCCGGTTTAATATGGAGGCTCAAATGCTCAAACGCATCGCTCCAATCTAGAAAAGTCATGGGCGGGATTTTGAGCATCCATGCTAATTGCCGTGCAAAATTATCCCTTTGTTGTTGCGCAGAAATTCCGTCTTCCGGCGCAAGACCTGCGAAACTCCAAAATGTTTGAGCGCTAGATATTTTAGCAAATTCCCCTATAAGCCTGCTTTTTCCAATTCTCCTTCGTCCTTTTACGACAACAAGGCTAGATGTTTTCTTCTTATACAGAGTTTTTAGCCGCTCTAGTTCGGCTTTTCGGCCAATAAATACTGGATTCGACATAGTAACCTCTATTATGCTTAAGAAACTTAATATCATATCTCGAGCATAATATTAAGTCAAAAATAAATGCTCAAAATGATGTTTTTTGCTTCTTGAGATCGAATGATTATATCTATCATGTCCATTATTGGAGTTTGGACAAAACCGCGATCTAATACGTATACCCATTCAACTTGAAGGCACTGGTTTTATCGTCTGAAAATTATCATTAATTCGCCCACGAAGGTCTCGAGTATAGGTTGTATCTGACAGATGAGCATCAAGTGATGCGTGTTTGGGCGTCTAGTAAATAAGGGATGTCATGTCCTTAAAATAACGAAATTCGTAACCTAAAGGACATGCTAATGCTGTTCATTTAAACAAAGCATCCCAATCAGTAATGACATGTCCTAATAGTGACAAAAATCATCACTATTAGGACGCAACAAGCTCTATTCGCCTTGACTTTATTAGATTTTAGATATAGCATGTCCTATATGTGACGAAATATATCACAATTAGGGCGCGCTATGTTTATTGAGTATCTTGAAAAATTACGATCTGGCGGAAAGAGATGTTTCACTTCTCAAGAGATCATGCAGACTCTTGACCTTTCTTATGGTGCTACAAGAGCGGGTTTGTCTCGACTAAAAAGAGATGGGAAGCTTGTTAGTCCAGTTAACGGACTATACGTTATCGTACCTCCTGAACACAAATTATATGGTTCTATTCCAGCTGAGGAATTAATTCCTATTATGATGAAATATCTTGATGCGGAGTACTATGTGGCGCTACTTAGCGCAGCAGGATTTTATGGCGCTTCACACCAAAAGCCTATGGTTTTTCAAGTTGTCACTAATAGACGAATTAAGCACTCATTAAAATTTGGTCAGGTCCATATAAAGCTGATCCACAAAAAATCTTTAACTGATTTACCTATTAAGGATTTTGTTGTGAGTACTGGTTATTTAAAAGTTGCAACACCAGAATTGATAGCGATTGATTTACTGAAATTTCCAAAGCATGCGGGAGGCATGAATAATATCGCGACCGTCTTATCTGAGCTCATAGAAAGCATTGATGTTCACAAACTTATAAAGCTTGCTGAAAACATGGGTGAGCGTTATCAATTGCAACGCCTAGGCTACATTATAGAAAAAATAGATGTGATGGATGATGATATAAAAAAAGCTATTATTGATGATCTTACAGAATATGTGTCGTCTCACATGAAAACCTATACCCCATTGGCTTCTAATATATCAAGGATTGGTCATCCGCGATGTAGAAAATGGAAAATTATTGAAAACACCGACTTTGAGAGTGATTTATGATCCCAGAAAATTTTATTGAACAATGGCAAAGCTCTGTTAAATGGCGGACACTTCCGCAAATAGAGCAAGATTTAGTGATCAGTAGAGCTTTAGTTGATTTATAAATATGAGTCTATTAATAAGGTACCAACCAAATTAAAAATTGAAATCAATACTACAGAACATTTTCAGGTATTGCCTTTGCGCATAGAAAAATATGATGTGCAATCTGAATGGTTTAATGGCTCTGCTGATATTATCACTTATGAAATTGATGAGCTTATGGCAACTAAGCTGCGTGCTCTATATCAGCGCCGAAAAGGTAGAGACTTATTTGACGTATGGTATGTAACCAAGCAAAAATTGATTGACCTAGACAGAGTTTTTGAAATTTATTCTAAATATTGTGCTAACGACAACACCCATATTCGAGGAGAAGATTTTTTAAAGAATTTGGCATTGAAGAAGAATCACCCAGATTTCCAGTCAGATATGAGCTCATTATTACCCATAGAATTGAATTGGAGTTTTGAAGAATCTTATCAATTCGTTGTAGATAACGTCATTAGCAGGCTGCCATAATGCAAAGAATTAAACTGTATAGCCAAATCTCAACAAGCTTCGCGTGCCTGAGCAATGAGAAGCTAAAACAGATTTTGGCAGATAGCAAGCCCATGCATGAAGGCATCGGTGGCGGAGGTTGGCATCCTTTAAAATAACCACCTCCAAACTGGGTGGGGAATGTCAACTTCACCGCAAGCGATTCTAGCAGATTTCGATAAGAATGCTACCCGTTATTATCAGAAGTGGTGATAAAAATCGGCGCTATTATCGATTTTCGCTGTTTTCGATAGTAATAAAATTACCTACTTTGTCATGGCTTTAACGATACTTGCTGCATGTCCTTCTATATCACCATCGTCAAAACTCAGTGAAAAGCTTGCCGCTTGTTCATATAAGCTGTTTCGTTCATCGTGGAGTTTAGCTATAACGGCCGCAAAATTATCTACCGGTAGCAATGGCCGATAATCACCTTCCGCAATACGTTCTAATTGCACAGGCACGCTCACTTTTAGATAAACAGTGAATTCTGATTTCAGTAACTCACGCGCTTTCTCATCGCAGATGATGCTTTCATCCGTGGTGACCACTACGTTTTCTTTGGTGATCTGATGGGACAATATTTCTGTCAGGCAACGATTAAAGGCGTGCTCGCCTTCTGTGCCTACGACTTCAGATACAGTACGCCCAACGTGAGCTGCACACCCAAGAACGTCTGCATTGATAAATTTCCAGCCAAGACTTTTAGCCACTGCTTGCGCGAGAACACCTTTGCCTGCACCTGAATGGCCAATGATAAAAATGCGTTTTATGCTGCTCATATTGATGTTCTCCTCTTAATAAAAATCGCTTTTGCTCCTATAGGATACCATAAAACTCACCGGTTCAGTGGCTAACAGGGTAACTTTCAGCTATTATCGATTTCCATGATATCCGATAATAGCTTGCGTCCTTATTCTCATGAGGGGTGATAAGAAACGACGCTATTATCGGATATTGACTTTTTCGATAATAAAGGTTATGATGTAAGCATAATCAAATAGAGGCCAGTTACATGGATATACAACAGTCCCCCGCAGGACAAATCGTTAAATCACCCAAAGGGTATAATGCCTTTGTGCCCCATAGTTTGCCACCCAAACTGGAGTGGGATAATGCGGTGGTTAACAGCCTATCCCGCGCTGATTTCTTGCTTGGAAAACTAGCGCGCGAAGGCAGTAAGTTACCCAATCCTCACCTTTTAATGCGCCCATTCATCACCCGAGAAGCGGTGCTGTCCAGCAAGATTGAAGGCACCCAAGCAACCCTAGGGGAAATCTTAGCCGCGAGCGCCGGTGCCCATGTAAAGCAAAACCCCGACGATCTCCAAGAGGTGCAAAATTACATCAAGGCACTTGATTATGGGCTGGGTCGGTTAGCAGAGCTGCCATTATCGTTACGTCTTATCAAAGAAATCCATGAGCACTTAATGCAAGGCGTTAGAGGATCTCATGCAACACCAGGGGAATTTAGGCGCAGTCAGAATTGGATTGGATCTCCCGGCTGTACGCTGAACACAGCCAAGTTTGTGCCACCACCCCCTGACAATTTAATGGATTGCTTAGGAGAATTGGAAAACTTTTTACATGATAGATCATTACCGCCTTTGATCCATATAGCACTTTGTCATTATCAATTTGAAGCCATCCATCCCTTTTTAGATGGCAATG
>CAMDJY010000155.1 GCA_945901145.1 Legionella genomosp. 1
GCAATATTGAGTTGTGTGACATGATTGACAAAGGATGTATTGCTGCTGGTTCGGTTATCTGTGGTTTCGGTTTCTGCAATAATGGCAGGTTTAATTTTTTCAAGGAGTTGGGTAATATGCCCTTGTTTAATATCATCACATGCCGCTGCAATTGCGCCGCAGCTGGTGTGGCCAAGGACGACGATTAATTTAGCACCAACAACCTGACAAGCATATTCAATACTTGCTAAAATATCATTATTGACAACATTTCCCGCGATGCGAACGCAAAATAAATCACCAAAGCTCATATCAAAAATTGTTTCAACAGGAACGCGCGAGTCAATGCAGCCTAAAATCACTGCTATTGGGTGTTGCCCGGTTGCCGTTTGATGAATGTCATCTATGACACTGCGATGAATTCTTCTATCTTGTAAGAGACGCTGGTTACCTTCTTTGAGCAAGAGCAAAACTTCATGTGGGGTTAATGCGTTTTGTGTGCTATAGGTCGTGACATTGATGAAGTCAATGTAATTATGAATATTATATTGCTCTTTGAATCCAATGAGATTTAATGAAATTTCACGATGTGGGGTCTGTTCATGTTGGAATTCTTTAATCAGCTCGAGAATTTCTTTGTCGATATAATCAGTGTAGCGTGCATCTATAATTAGCTGTGAGCCCGATGGGATTGAGTTCAACTCGGCAACTAAAGAAGCTTTATTTAGAAAAGTAATTTGTTGTGGCAGTACGAGGCGACTGATAACGCCATTTGGGTTGATTTCTTTAATAATATCTAGGCGAGCTTGGCTGTTGGTCTTTAAGATAAAAAATAAACTTACAAGAAGCCCTATTAGGATTCCTGCTAATAAATCAATTGCAACAATGCCAATAATGGTTGCGATAAAGGGCATAAAGCGATCAAGCCCTTGTTGATAGATTTTTTTATAGATCTTGGGGCTTGTAAGTTTATAACCTGTGTAAATTAAAACCGTCGCTAAAGATGATAAAGGAATTTGATTTAATGCATGGGGAATAAGCATAATAGTAAATAAAATAAAAAAACCATGAAAAATTGTTGCCATTTTAGTGCGTGCACCAGTCTGTATGTTTACAGATGTGCGCACAACTATCGAAGTAATTGGCAATCCACCAATGAGCCCTGAGATAAGATTCCCTAAGCCTTGTGCGATGAGCTCTCTGTCTCTTGAACAATGGCGATGGGTTTTATCGAGTTTTTCGCCGGCCTGAATGTTTAACAAAGTTTCTAAGGAAGCAACGACTGCAATAATCATTGCGTATAAATATATTTGCGGATTGGTCCACATGGACCAAGTTGGAAATGTGAGCTGATAGAAGATACTTACAAGTCCTCTTTCATGCGGCATATTGACTAATTCTGGCGTTTCTTGCGTCAGCGATGAGTTGGTGAATTCAAAAAATTCATTTAATACGACGCCTAAGATAACGACGACAATGGTTCCTGGGATTGGTTTGAACCAGGGGTGTTGTGTTTTATCAAAATAGACAAGTACAGCAAAAGAAACTAAAGAGATCAGTGAAGCGCCCTGGTTAATATGATTTAATAAATTCATGAGGGGTTGGAAGGTCAATCCTTCTGCTGTTGTATCTAGTAAGTAAAGCTTTAACTCAGTGAGGGTATTGGAGTGCGTGAATGCAAGTGGCAGTTGTTTGATAATTAACAAAAGACCAATGGCACAGAGTAAACCTTGAATGACGTTTGTGGGGATATAGTCTGCAATAAATCCAGCGCGCAAACAGCCCATGATCATTTGTAATATGCCGCCAAGCGCTAAAGTCAGCAAAAACGCGTTGAAATCACCAAGCTGAGCAATGATGGTCACAACGATCACGGCCATCCCAGCCGCAGGGCCACTCACACTGACTGATGAGCCGCTTAAGCTCCCAACGATGATCCCGCCGATGATTCCGCTTAAAATACCTGAAAATAGAGGCGCCCCAGAGGCAATGGAAATGCCCAAACAAAGAGGAATTGCGACTAAAAAAACCACAAATGCGGCAGTTAAGTCAAATTTTAAATGATTTTGTTTATATATCGAAAGCTTACGGAATAATGGAAGAGCGGTTTGCATCAGCATTCATCCTCATGCAATTGAACATATGAGATTTTATATTATTCGAGAGTAATTGTTAATCAGGTTCTCAATTAATTTTTTAAGCTCTGCACTTGAAATACGTTGAAGCGACCCCATATGGTACACATCAGCGTTATATCCTAACGCGATTATTAAAAAAGCGTTAACTTAAATTAGGAGAACAGTAATGAAAATTCGTCCTTTACATGATCGTGTCGTTGTTCGTCGTATGGAAGAAGAGCGCACTACAGCTGGCGGCATCGTGATTCCAGATAGTGCAACAGAAAAGCCAATGCGCGGTGAAGTTGTTGCTATTGGCGGGGGCAAGCCGTTAGAAAACGGTGATACGCGTGCGCTTTCTGTCAAAGTTGGTGATAAAGTTCTTTTTGGTAAATATTCTGGAACTGAAGTTAAAGTCGGTGCTGAAGAGTTAGTTGTCATGCGTGAAGATGACATTATGGCTGTTATTGAAGAGAAATAATTTATTCTGAGGAGGTAATAAAATGGCTAAAGAATTACGATTTGGCGATGAAGCTCGTCAACAAATGTTAGCAGGTGTTAATGCATTAGCAAAGTCAGTTCAAGTAACAATGGGTCCTCGTGGTCGCAATGTTGTACTTGAATAGTCATATGGTGCGCCAACAGTAACGAAAGACGGTGTATCTGTAGCAAAAGAAATTGAATTTGAAGATCGTTTTAAAAATATGGGCGCACAAATGGTCAAAGAAGTTGCGTCTAAAACATCTGATACTGCTGGAGATGGTACAACAACCGCAACAGTACTGGCGCGTTCAATTCTTGTTGAAGGGCACAAAGCAGTCGCTGCTGGCATGAACCCAATGGATCTGAAACGTGGTATTGATAAAGCAGTTGCTGCCGTGATTAAACAACTTCAAGAAATGTCAAAGCCATGCAAAGATGGAAAAGCAATTGCACAGGTGGGTTCTATTTCTGCTAATTCAGATGATGCGATTGGATCGATTATTGCTGAAGCTATGGAAAAAGTAGGAAAAGAAGGCGTTATTACAGTCGAAGACGGCAATGGTTTAGAAAATGAGCTATCAGTTGTTGAAGGCATGCAATTTGATCGTGGCTATATTTCTCCATACTTTATTAATAACCAACAAAGTATGTCTGCTGAATTAGAGCATCCATTTATTTTATTAGTTGACAAGAAGATTTCTAATATTCGTGAAATGCTGACTATTTTAGAAGGTGTTGCTAAGTCTGGACGTCCTTTATTAATTATTGCTGAAGATGTTGAAGGCGAAGCCTTAGCAACATTAGTAGTCAATAACATGCGTGGCATAGTCAAAGTCTGTGCTGTGAAAGCGCCTGGTTTTGGCGATCGTCGTAAAGCCATGTTACAAGATATTGCCATTCTGACGCATGGTCAAGTGATTTCAGAGGAAGTAGGCAAGAGCTTAGAAGGTGCTTCACTAGAAGATTTAGGCGTTGCTAAACGAGTAATCGTTACTAAAGAAAATACAACGATCATTGATGGCGAAGGCAAAGCAAAAGAAATAAGTGCTCGCATCGCGCAAATTAGAGCACAGATGGAAGAAACATCATCTGACTATGATCGTGAAAAACTTCAAGAGCGTGTTGCTAAATTAGCAGGCGGTGTAGCTGTCATTAAAGTCGGGGCAGCAACAGAAGTTGAAATGAAAGAGAAAAAAGCTCGTGTAGAGGATGCATTGCATGCAACACGCGCAGCGGTTGAAGAAGGCATTGTCGCTGGTGGTGGTGTGGCATTGATTCGTGCACAAAAAGCCTTGCACAAGTTAGAAGGTGATAACCATGATCAAAACATGGGTATTGATATTCTACGTCGTGCAATTGAGTCACCTTTACGTCAAATCGTGATTAACTCTGGCTATGAAGCTTCAGTTGTTGTGAATAAAATCGTTGAAAACAAAGGGAACTTTGGTTTCAATGCAGCAACGGGCGAGTACGGTGACATGGTCGAAATGGGAATTCTTGATCCAACTAAAGTGACACGTATGGCATTACAAAACGCAGCCTCTGTTGCAAGTTTGATGCTGACGACAGAGTGCATGGTTGCAGATCTTCCCAAAAAAGATGAAGCTGGTGCCGGTGCTGGCGATATGGGCGGCATGGGTGGTATGGGTGGTATGGGCGGCATGATGTAAGGTGTCACCTGATTGAAATTTGTAAACCCGTCTCTTGACGGGTTTTTTTTTGGTAAAAATAAGAATGAGGCATAAGCTATCTATTGACTTTTAGCCTTTCATAGAAGAGAATGTCGTTCTTTTGGAG
>CAMDJY010000156.1 GCA_945901145.1 Legionella genomosp. 1
ATTTCTCGACTTTCATCGGAGAAAAAATTCCAGGCAATGACGAGATCGCACGCAGGATCGCCTATGGCCAGTTGCCCAAAATCAATGACGGCTTTCAAGCGACCGTTTTCTACGAGGATATTACCTATGGCAAAATCACCATGCACCCATACAGGCGCTTTTTCCCACTCAGAAGATAATGCATCTTGCCATAATTGTGTGGCTATTTCTTTTTCGCGATCGGCTTCTATTTTAGGAATAGCGAGTTGCATTTCCCCCTGTGTCAGGATAGTTGTCGCCTCTGATTAAAAAACCCAAAGGGGCATCAGGAGCTGACAAATGAGTAAATTATCTACAAGTGCAAAGCAAAAGATCATTGAAAAAGCATTATCCAGAGATGGGAAAACATTATCAGAAATAGCCAAAAGCCATAATATTGGTGTCTCAACATTAGGAAAATGGTTAAAAAGTTACCGGAGCAATGGTACAATAGAAGAGCAAAGAGGCCAAAAAGAACATCAATTTTTATCCATGTCTCAGCGATTTAACCATTTGATAGCAACGGCATCATTTAGTGAGACAGAAATTGGTGTTTACTGTCGTGAAAATGGCCTTTATAGTTTTCAACTGACTGAATGGAAAAAAGAATTTATGTCCAAAAAGACCACTGAAAAAGATCGGGGTGCACTTGCCGAACTAAAAGCATTACGCATTGAAAACAAGCAGTTGAAGCAAGAAATCAGACGCAAAGATAGTGCGCTTGCCGAGACAACAGCATTGTTGGTATTGAAAAAAAAAGCGGCATTGATTTGGGGGGAAGCCGAGGACGATTAATCAATATCGATGAGCGCCAGCATGCCATAGAGCTGATTTTGGAGGCTTGTCATGACGGTGCTCGCAAAGAAAAAGCCTGCGAGATATTGGGATTATCCATGCGTACAGTGGAGCGTTGGCAAAAAGATAATGGTCTGCAAGATCAACGAAAACTAGTCAAGCGCATTCCAAAAAACAAACTTTCAAAAGAGCAACGAGATATGATTATTGCCACAGCAAATCATGCAATTTACCGGGATTTGCCTCCCTGTAAAATTGTTCCCCTGTTAGCTGATGAAGGGGTATATATTGCTTCGGAATCGACATTTTACCGCATTTTACGGGAAGAAAATCAGCTTACACACAGGCAATTGAGTCGCCCGGCTAAACATCGCCGCCCAGACGCCTGCAAGGCCAGCGGGCCCAATCAGGTGTGGACATGGGACATTAGTTATTTGCCCACTCAGGTTACAGGATTGTATTTTTATTTGTATATCATTGTTGATATTTACAGCCGTAAAGTTACAGGGTTTGGTGTTCATGACCGGGAATCATCCGAGCATGCAGCCAACTTGGTCACTCAAGCGTGTCTGGAGGAAGGGGTAATCCAGGATCAATTGATTTTACATTAGACTTCTTTCGAAACTATCAAATTAATTGATTTTCTGTTAAAAAGGCTCCATAACTGTGAAAAAAATTCGTTTAACCGATATTGAAAGACAGACTGAAAACATGATGTCGACGGCAAACTTGTTTAATCTGCCTACGTATTTTCAGTACGGCATAGGGTCGCAAGGATTTGGAGCGTGGCGCGAATTGGCAGTTCATACAATGAGCACTAATTGGGTGCTTACAGGAGAATGTCCGAATTTTCCTTTGATGTATCATTGGCGAATATTACCTCGGACACCACATGAGGAGCCGACCAAAGAAGAGCTCATTGAGCTCGAGACGAATGTTGCATTCTGGGAAGACTCGCAAGCAGTACGCGCACGGATGCTGGCAAATTTACATGCCTCAACTGAAATAGTGTTGTTTCTAGAGTATATGCCAGAAAATTTACACCAATGGCTACAAAAACAAATTGCTCAAGGCGGTCAAGTTGCTGAGTCAGCATGTATTATGGTTGAGAAAAATCTTCACACGATTACGTCGTTTATTAATTCACGGGGTTTATTACACTTTGATGCACATTTTTGGAATATATTGACGGATGGACAGCATTTATATTTTTCTGATTTTGGCTTGGCAATCAGTGAGCGATTTGAATTACTGAAAACTGAAAAGGATTTTTTCAAGTACCACCATAATTATGATCGTTGTTATACCATGGCCTTCTTTGTTGGATATATATTGCTTCAGTTCTTTGGCGCAGAGAATTACGATACGATACTGCATGGGTTCGTTACAGGGAGCTCGCCGAAAACATTACCACCGGCAATTGCCGCAATTGTCACTCGTTATGCACCAATGACAGCAGTCATGAACAAATTTCATCGAATATTAAAGACCGAAAGTAAGGAAACGCCTTATCCGGTTGATGAACTTGAGCGGCTTAACTATTAATCTCGCCGCCATGTGTCTGTTTCGCCCATAATTGTGCATACAGTCCACCTTGGTTAAGCAATTCTTTATGAGTACCTCGCTCGGCAATCACACCATGATCAAGCACTATTATTTCATTGGCATGAATCACCGTTGACAAACGATGGGCAATGATTAGCGTGGTGGCATCACGCGAAACTTCTTCAATATTTTTTTGAATAAATTGTTCTGTTTTTGTATCAAGTGAAGATGTTGCTTCATCAAAAATAAAAATGGCTGGTTTTTTGAGTAACACTCGTGCAATAGCGACACGCTGGCGTTCTCCACCAGATAGTTTTAATCCATGCTCGCCAACCATAGTATTTAACCCGTCAGGTAACGTAGCAATAAACGCATCAAGGTGTGCGTGTTTAATGGCTTCCTGAACATCCGCTTCTGTTGCATCTGGCCGCCCATAGGCAATATTGTAATAAAGCGTATCGTTGAAAAGAGCCGTATGTTGAGGCACAACCCCAATGATGGATTGTAATGACGTTTGAGTGATATTCTGAATATCTTGCCCATCGATTAAAATATGTCCACCTGATACATCATAATGTCGAAATAATAATTTTGCGATGGTCGATTTTCCTGCGCCGGTTGAGCCAACAATCGCAGTGGTTTTTTTTGCAGGGATCTCAAAACTTACATCTTGTAAAATAGTACGACGTGGGTCGTAGCCAAATTGGACGTTATCAAAGATAACAACTCCTTTCTTGAGTGTCAGTGACGCTGCATTATTTTTGTCTTGAATATCTGGCCGCTCATCCAGTATGTCAACTACACCCTGAATATTGGTCAATCCTTCATTCATATCACGTAAGACATAACCAAAATATCCAAGCGGGGTCATAAACTGTAACAGGTACACGTTAATGAGTACAAAATCACTGATTTTTAATGTCCCGTTGATCACTTGAGACCCACTGAGGTAAGTCAGGATAATGAGTCCGATCCCCATAATAACAGCTTGTCCAAGTTGTACTGCTTCCGCAGAAAAATGTTGTTTTGTAGCTGCATCTTCACGTTCAGCAAGAAGTGCATTGCATCGGTTATATTCAAATTGTTTTGCATTGAAATATCGGATTGTTTCATAGTTCAAAAGGCTGTCTACAATAATAGTGCTCACTTGCGATGCCTTTTCATTCGCAAGACCTTGTGTGCGAGCAGACCATTGACTGGCAAAAATACTAAAAGTAATGTGAGCGCTAAGAATTAACGCTAAAATTATTCCATACTGTGCCCCATAGAGGTAAGTCAAAATTGTTGCTGCGGCTATCATTTCAATTAACGTAGGTATTATTACAAGAAATAAACCGCAGAAAAATGGCCAAAATGCATATTGAGCACGTTCAATGACGCTGATTATTTCTCCTGTTTTCCGTGACGCATGAAATCGTAACGACAAACTTATTAAATGATTAAATGCATTTAAACATAACAGTCTCATGCCTCTCGCTATCACACGATTTACAGCGAGGAAACGTAAATGCTCCATACTTTTACTAAGCGTCCAAGCTAAACCATAAGCTACCAATAACATTACAGCAACCAACTTGACTGAGGAAGGTGATGAGATAGCATCGATGACTTGCCGTAAAATTAAAGGAACGCTAACATTCAATGCCATTGTGGTTAGTAACAAAAAAATAGCTACTATTAAACGAAGCCTGATTCTCCAGTCATTCGGCCATAAATAGGGATATAATTTTGATACTGTGCTCAATCGTTTGGATAGTGACACTTTTTCACCTCATGATACTTATTGTTTAATCCACATAGGTGGATGATAGGTGAATTCAACTTCTATTCCATCTGGATCAAGCACGCTAAATGAATGTGTTCCTATACCAAATGTTTTAGGTGAGTGCGCTATATTGAACCGATGTTTTTGGAGATCATGAAAT
>CAMDJY010000157.1 GCA_945901145.1 Legionella genomosp. 1
TAGTGGTTCCTAATGCAATTAATAAAACATGGTCAGCTGATTTTATGAGTGATGGATTAATGTGTGGTCGAAAATTTAGAACATTTAACGTCGTTGATGACTTTAATCGCGAGGCCTTAGCCATTGAGGTTGACCTAAGTTTACCAGCTCAACGTGTTATACGTGTTTTGGATAACATTGCTTCAAGTCGGGGCTACCCTGACGCTGTAAGGCTTGATAATGGCCCTGAGTTTATCTCTGAAGCTTTAGCTAATTGGGCTGTTCTACATAGTGTTAAACTGCAATTTATTCAGCCAGGGAAACCAACACAAAATTCATTTATAGAACGGTTTAACAGAACGTTTCGTGAGGAGGTGCTGGATTTTTACTTGTTTAAAAATCTCAATGAAATAAGACAAATTAGTGAACAATGGTTAATGCAGTATAACGAAGAAAGACCTCATGAGTCGCTTGGAAATATGTCACCAAACCAGTACAAATTGAAACATAGTCAGTCGGTAGACTCTACTAATTTATGGCACTAATTAAGGGGGGTTTACACAAGAGCTCTATTGTTGCAATCACTCATCTACCTTAGTGTAGAAGGAGCATCCGAGGTCGTTGACACGGCCTCCACTTTTTGGCAATTAAGCAACCATTATTCTTCCGGCAAACCTTCATCATCAGTCTTGCCTTCTGGTAATAAATAGTTGTTACGGCTAATAACGCTTTTCCCCAATTCTTTCTCGGCTTCTTTTCGTGCATTCCCTGCAACACTGCCACCACGACGAGCAACTTTTTTATTTTCAATCAAGCCTTCTGGCTTCTCAACCGTGGAAATTTCCGTGGTCATCTTTTCGCCAAGCATGGTAAAAATAAGTTCTAAATCCGTCATGTGGTCTCGCAAGTTATCTTTCGATTTTGATGGTAGATTTTTATATTGTTTGTATTCACTGGGCGTCATTCCAAATGTTGCTTTAGAAATTTCTGCAGTTAAAATAGCATAATCTTTTTGACTGATAATGCCACGCTCTTGCCATTCATCAGTGAGGTTTTGGCGAATAGCGATGCCTCGTACTCTTTTATCGATCCAGTCTTTGGGGTAGCCCTTTTGTTCATATAATTGCTTCATGCGTTCTTGAGCAAGCTCTGGGTTTTCGATTTCTTGTATACGCTCGTAACCAACTTGAGCGAGCCAGAGTTTAAATGGTTCTGCTTTTGGAGAGGGAATAGATTGAATAATGCGCAAAAGTCCTTCTGTATTGGCACAATTAATCTTTTGTTTACCTCCTGAGGTGACCACTAAAAGGGGGGTGACAATTTGTCCCCACCCTTTGGCTAACTCTTTATCCCTGCTGCGCATTTTTTTAATATAGTCCATTGGATTCACAGAATCAGTTAAGGCCGCCACAACGTCTGCAACAACAAACCACCATGCCTCATTGTGCCAAGCTCGACGAATGGTTTTTTCTCTAAAAATAACGATAGCGGTTTCTTTGTTCATGGTGTATTCCTTAACAAAATTATTTCAGTTGGTGACAAATAGTCACCAACTCGTATTTGATCTATATGCACATTCTTGACTCTAAAGGGATTACTTTTTCCTGTAATAAATCTTCTACAAACTGAGCCCATCGGCTCAATGCATCTTTGCGCTGTGGCAGCATTTCATTTTTATTATATGTTGCCATGATTCTTGGCATTTTGTGCCCCAGACATTTTTCAATCACAACCGGTTCAATGTGCAGAGCTTCCCCTAGCTGAGTTGCAAAGGTTCGTCTTAAATCGTGCGCTGTCCAACTAGGAATACCTAAGCGCTCTTCCATGCGTTTGATAGCGCGTGGTAAGGCATTTTCAGTTAACGGGGTATTTGCTTTGACACCTGATAAGATATAATGAGAACTACTAGCCTGTTTTAACTCCATAAATAATTTTTTTACTTGTGAACTTAAATGAATTTTCATTACATTGTTGGTTTTAGAGTGCTCTGCAGGAATTGTCCATAGTGATTGTTCAAAATCGAATTCATTGAGCGTCGCCAGCCGAAGCTCTGCTGTACGTACCCCTGTTAGTAAAATAATCTTAATGGCATTCCTTGTTTGCAGTCCCAATTGATTTTTTTCACCATCCAGAAATTTCCACAATAGTTTTATTTCATTCAGTGAAAGATAACGGTCTCTAGGTTTCTCTGTGCCTCCGATATCTCTTGCCCGAATACACGCAGCTGGATTATGTTGGATTCGCCCTCGACTCACAGCTGAATTAAAGACTTGTTTTAATGTGCTCAATACTCGATTAGCATGAACAGGTGCACCACGTTCAACAATGCTATCTAATGCCACTGTGATATCAAGCGTTTTTAACTTATCAAGCTCTTTATCGCCCAGCAAAGGAATAATATCGCCGTCAATTTGCTTTTTGATGGTTTGAGGTCGTTTGATATTTTTTTCTACATACCCCTCATACCAATCCAAAACTAATTTTTTTACTGTGTTTTTCTTGAGACGATCTTCATCATCTTTTTGAGTTTGAATCAATTCCTTAGGATTTATACCATCTCGACGTTGATGACTTAATTCCAAAAATCGCACATTGGCATCATGCAAACCCATCGTAGGGTAGTGCCCAATAGTTAGTTTCTCAGTCTTGCCATCAATCTTATAACGATAAACCCAAGTCTTCACACCTGATGGAGTAACCCTAATTCCTAATCCACCTTTAATGATGTACTTTTCATAGCGCGTTTCTTCTGATTTTAACGCTTTAATTTGTGCGTCAGTCCATGTTTTCTTTACAGCCATTTAATAAAGCAACCTTATCAAAACATTAGGGTACACTATGGGGTACACTTTACAGTGTTCTTATTTGATATACCCGTGTTATCATTTGAACCTGATAATAGTGTTTTATCTCATATATATCAAGACTTGTAAGAGTTATTTGAAATTGTTTGATATTCTATGATAGTATTTTAAAAAATGACTTTTAATCATTAGGTCGGCGGTTCGAGCCCGTCCCGGGGAGCCATATGTAGCAAGGGTTATATGGCGGTTTCAAAAAAATCCCTTCTCTTATTTATTAAAAACGTTCCTCTAAACGTTCCTTCGTGCGCTTTGCTAGGTACTTGAAATGCCTCACATCAGTAAGATTAGCCAAGAAAATGATGTGCTGACTCAAGCAGCCCCCCAACGAATTATGATCGTGGGCCGACCAGGTAGTGGTAAATCAACTTTTTCAATTAAACTGCAAGCGATACTCAATATTCCGCTGTTTCATCTGGATAAGTATTTCTTTGAAGAAAATTGGGTTCAACGTAATTATCAGGATTTTCTAAGTCAGCAGCAATATTTTGTTAATAAGCCTCAATGGATTATTGATGGCAACTCAACCAAATCCTTTGAGTTACGTTATAGCCAAGCAGATCTCTGCTTGTATTTTAATTTTTCAAGATACCTATGTTACTACCGAACAATTAAGCGTTTATTTCATAAGCACCCTGCAATTGATGATCGAGCACAGGGATGTCAAGAAACTATACGTTGGTCATTATTACAATATATGTGGGGATTTGAAAAAAGAGTGCAACCAATTTTAAGCGTTTTGAAGTCAAATCACCCCAATGTTAAGTTAATTGAGTTACGTTCAGATCAAGATGTAATTTGCTTTACGAAAAATTTGCTGCAAGTGATTAACTCATCGCAATAGCAGACCTAACAGCATCTGATGAAATAAAAATATTTTTTGAAGCATCACTTTTGTCACTAACGTCACTTTTCAGATAGATTCAGTGTGTTACCATCATGTGATGGTACTCCCTATTTTTATAAGAAATATATGCAAGATGCGATTATTAATCAAATTATTAAACATGAAACTCAACTACTTGATAAAGTCGACTCGTTAGATATTCTTGCTGAGCTCATCGATAATGAGTTTATCGAAATTGGAAGCAGCTCTCTTGTTTACGATAAAGCTGAAGTAATGCGATGGCTTGCGAGCGATGACCAATCCGAACGTATTGGAACCTCATTTAAAGCATATCCACTATCTGATAACATTATTTTATTGACTTATATTAGCAGCATTAAAGACACGCCTGTTGCCGAAAGTAAGCAAGCTATGCGGTCTTCAATTTGGCGGTTGACAAATGGCCAATGGCGCATGGTTTTTCATCAAGGTACGCCATTGAAATAAGGAGTTAAGAAATGCTACCTAAAAATGCGAGTTTACGACATGTAGCACTTGAAGTTAATAAGCTTGATGAATGCGAGCAATTTTATAATTTATTGGGAATGCATACGG
>CAMDJY010000158.1 GCA_945901145.1 Legionella genomosp. 1
TGCAAGTAACCCTGCATGTTTATTAATTAAAGCAGCTTCAGTGAGTTTTTCGAGTTTATTAGATGTTTGAGTCAATGCAGAACAGACAATAATTGGTTGTGCGCCTGTATTTAAATGGCGCTTGGTGATTTCTAATATACAGTTCCAAGTTTCACGAGAGGAGACACTGGTGCCACCGAATTTTGTAATAATTTGTTGCATGTTGAGTTCCGTTCAATAATAATACAAACATTATCATGAGCGTCAGGGGTATACAAGTTTTTTTTGTTACCGCTTTTTTACATTAAGGTTCAATGAAGCATGAGTTGGATAACAAATGATTTAAATCTAGTGATAGAAAAACTAAGCACGGAGGATATTGTTGCTATTCCGACGGAAACTGTTTATGGCCTCGCTGCTGCTGCTGATTCTGATCACGCAATTAGGAAAGTTTTTGCAACGAAACAAAGACCCATTGATCACCCTTTGATTATGCATATTGCGCCTGACTGGGATATTACCCAATGGGTTGCTTTTATTCCTGATTATGCTTATCGTTTGATGGAAACTTTTTGGCCAGGGCCATTGACGTTAGTGTTACCGACAAAACCCAACTGTATCAACCCTTTGATTTCAGGTGGGCAAAGCAGCATTGCTATTCGAGCCCCTGACCATCCGCTGGCCCAGAATATTTTATTAGAACTAGGCAAACCCATTGTTGCGCCATCGGCAAACCCTTATGGAAAAATTAGCCCAACAACGGCGTTGCATGTGCAACAGAGTTTTCCACATCATGATTTTTTTATATTAGACGGTGGGCGCTGTTCGATAGGTCTTGAGTCAACGATTGTCAGTACACTTTTACCACATCATTATCAAATCTTACGCCATGGCATGGTTCATGAAGCGCAAATTGCAACGCTTTTATCGCGGCGTTCAGTGGAGCGCACAACAGATATACGGGTACCAGGAAGAGTACTCACCCATTATCAGCCGCAAAAAATATTGTATTACGCTGAGAATTTAGAAAAAGTGATGCATGATTTTAAGCAAGATAAGATCTTACCTTTTGTTCTGACTTTTTTAACTTCAATCAATGATGACGACGATCCTGATGCATATTGTTATCAATTCTCGTCTCAAAGCGAGGCGGCTGCTTATGAATTTTATTATCGTTTGAGAATTGCCGATCAATCTGATGCTGATTGTATTTTGATAGAGTTACCCCCAAAGACACAAGCTTGGTCACCAATTTTAGAAAAAATAGTTAAAGCTGGAAAATTAATGAGTTAAGAGGAGTAGATGTATGCGTTATTTAATTTTAAGTTTGTTTTTAGTATTCAATTGTGCTGTAAGTTTTAGCGAAACGATATTACCAAGTAATTTCAAAACCACTATGTATGAAGTTTATAAAAAATTTCAGTCAGAAAAATCTGGTAAAAACGCATCATATATCCCTGAATTGGCAAAAGCCAATCCAAATCATTTTGCCATTAGTATCGCCACAATTGATGGTGAGGTTTTTTCAGTGGGTGATGCTGATGTTCCTTTTTCATTGCAATCTATCTCTAAAGTTTTTACCTATGCGCAGGCTTTAGAAGATAATGATGAAGAAGTAATTTTTGATAAAGTTGGTCTTGATGCAACCGGTGAAAAATTTAACTCTATCACAGCGATTGAAAAAAAGCGAAGCAGCACACAAAATCCCTATGTAAATGCTGGCGCCATTCAGACGACTGGATATATCAAGGGCAAAGATTCAGCAGAAAAGTGGCATCGCGTGTTTTCTTTATTACAAGCATTAAGTGATGGCAAACTGGCTTTTAGTTCTCGGATTTATCAATCAGAGACAGAAACTAATGTACGCAATCATGCAATTGCTCACTTATTAAAATCACATGATATGCTGAAGGGAGATCCGCAAGATGTATTAAATCGCTACACAAAAGCGTGTTCAGTGATGGTCACGAGCAAGCAATTAGCATTGATGGGCGCGACATTGGCTAATAATGGTATCAATCCCATTACTAAAAAACAGGTGGTCTCTGCATCAGTGACTCGGCACGTTTTATCACAGATGTTGGTCAATGGACTTTATGAAAAAAGTGGTACTTGGTTTGTGACGATCGGTGTTCCTGCAAAAAGTGGTGTGAGTGGTGGTTTGTTGGCGATTATTCCCAACAAAATGGCTATTGCTGTTTTTTCTCCACCGCTTGACTCGACTGGAACCAGTGTTCGTGGTCAAAAAGTACTGAAAGAACTATCAGATTTATGGGGACTGCATTTATTGGATAGTTAAAATTTCGCATCATGCTAGACTTTTTCAAAAGAATTCTGCATGATGGCGTCATAAAAAAAGAGGAGCAGGGAATGACTCAAATAAAAACATTTAACAACCCTTTTTGGTGCTTTGCAGCTGTCGCAGCGCTGATGAGTCAAGATATTTATGCTGGTGCCTTTTCGCTTTATACTGAAGCCAGTGCTGTTGAAATCGGAAATTTTGCAGCGGGTTCAGCAGCAGAAGCGGTTGATGCTTCAACCGGTTGGTATAATCCTGCGGGATTAGTGCTTTTGAATCAAAATCAAGCGCTAGTCAGTGGTGTGGGGGTGTTTCCTAGTACTAAAATATCAGGATTAAGTACTTATAATACCGTAGATTTTGATCCATATAAGCAATCGTTTGATCATGCATCAGGTGGTGAGCAAGCATTGGTTCCAGCTGTCCATGTGGTGCATCCCTTGGGTGATCGTGCTGCGTTTGGTGTGAGTTTGGTGGCACCGTTTGGTTTATCAACTCAGTGGTATGAGCAGTCTGCTGTGCGCTATGCCGCAACATTGACGCAATTAACCACGGTGAATGCTTCGCCAGAAATTTCTGGTTTACTGACAGATCATTTATCTCTTGGTGCTGGGTTAGATTTACAATGGGCACGCGTGAAATTTGATGGTGTAGCGGGTTCGCCTGCGGGATTACAGTTTTTACAAGAATTAGGTGCAGAAGTCACGCCAAATCTATTAGACTCATCGAGTACCAATCAGGGCTCTTCTTTTGGTGTGGGTTTTCATGCAGGGCTCTTGAGCTTTTTTAATCATAAACACACGCGTGTGGGTTTGAATTACCAATCACGTGTCTCTCATGAATTTCGAGGCTATAGTTTTTTAAAAGGTCGTTTAGCAGATCCAGAATTATTGAACCCTGAAGCAAGCTATCGCAATGATGATTTATACAGTGATTATATCAGCTTACCTGATATTGTAACTTTAAGTGCCTATCAAGATTTAAGTCAAAAGTGGGCAGTTTTAGGATCTGTGGTTTATACCAATTGGAGTACTTTCCAAAATATAAGGTTGTTTAATGTCGCTGGTTATTCGTCTGAAGAAAGTATACAAACTCCAGTCACGCTTACAACTGCACAAAATTATCGAAACGCCTGGCGGGCGGCAGCAGGTTTAAATTACCATGTGACTGATGACTGGATGATTCGTGGTGGTGGCGGATATGATCAAACGCCAACAGTAAATCAAGAGCGAGATGTTCGCCTACCAGATGGTAACCGTTGGGCGTTGTCATTAGGCTCTCATTATGCGGCAACACCTTCACTCAGTTTTGATATTGGTTATACTTATCTGTTTGGTGTAGGTCAGCCTATGATTAATAAAACTCAAGTGATCGATGAACTATCTTCTGTGACCATTAATGCACATGCACTCAATCATGCTCAATTAGGTGGTATCCAAGCGATATGGAATTTTGATGCGGTGAAATCTTAATATACCTTTTGCGAGCATTCACAGCATGGTTACATTGCCGGAATCGCCATGGCACAGTTACCTGACTAAGGACCGTGAGACTGGTAGACCTTTAGGTTTAGTGGCTTGCTTAGATTTAACCACGATTGCTCTCGGTCTTCAGTTCTCACTTTATCAATGGTCGTTAATGCATTCGAATCCGAGGCGCCCAAACAACCTACATCCCAGATCCCCCCGCTGCCCTCCAGGCATCCGCGCGCCCAAGCGCTGCATGTCCCCGCGCGTAATATTCCGAATGAAAAACCTAATCCAGAGTCGAGCGAATAAGAACCAGGAGAAAACCACAAATCATGATTACCCGTATCAACGTTATAAAATTTAAGCTGCCGTTTTAGGTTGCGAGGATTAGCTGCGTTCAACAATTCGTTGTTATTATTTACATCTTCAAAAGAGCGGCCAGGATGGCAATATTCATGCGCAATATGAGCAGGTATGTCTCGTT
>CAMDJY010000159.1 GCA_945901145.1 Legionella genomosp. 1
AGTGCCTGAAATAGCCCAAGCGATAGAGCTTGCTGAGGAATCGGCGTATACGCCAGGAGAGCTCTCGCTGTATGAAAGTTATTGGGACCAAGTGAGTCGGGAAAAAACATTGATTATGGATAAATATGCAGAAGGCAAAGCTGAGGGCAGAGCTGAGGGTAAGGCTGAGGGTAAGGCTGAGGGTAAGGCTGAAGGTAAGGCTGAGATAGCAATCAATATGCTAAAAGCCAATAAACCACTTGATGAAATTATGTTGTTTACGGGCTTGTCAAAAGAATCGATTATGAAACTTATCATTTAGACTCAAGTTTCTTAATACTTTGTTCTAAATCATCGACATGTTTTGCTGAGTCTGTTTTGGTTAATGCAAATAAGCCGTGTTTGCCAGCAATCACAGCGCCTGTGTGAACGATACCTAAGGTTACGATAAACAGTGCTAAATTTGCTAGAAAATTTTTCCACCCGCGATGTTTCTCTAAGGTTGGTTTGTGTGTTTTGATGGCTTGGTCCCAAGTTTTTTTAAATGTTTGATAATCTTCATCTTTTAAATATTTTAAAAAACATCGAGATAGTTCTTCGTGTAATTTTTCCGCGGCATTATAAGCTTCCATGGTTTCTGGTTCTTTTGGCTTATATAATGTTTGAGCTTTAATCTTCAATCGGTAGAGTTTATGTGCTATACCAAATTCACCTCTATCTAAGTAAATATTTTTAGAATCATCCAATTCTACGTTTAAAAAAAGACGCTGGAAAATAATTTTCTGATTATCAATCTCTAGTTGGATGATTCTTGGAACGAAATGCGCTAAGGCTCTATCAATGTTATCAGAGAATAATCTAGAACTCCTGATCTGATTTAACAGAGGTGCTAATAATTCTGGAGGAGTTTCATTAACAAGCGTTGGGATATCTATGAGTTCTTGGTCGTTGGGGTCTTGCTCGTCCGTCAACAAATAATTGGCTATCTCTTCGAGCTTCTTGTTATCGTCGAGCTTCTTGTTATCGATGAGTTCTTTCGTTTTAAGAACCAGTTTTTCATTGTTAGATTTTATTGTCATGGTTTGCTTCCAAGATTTTTAGGTTTCATGCTTTAATTATAGACTAATTTAAGCTGCGTCAAGCGCGGTTACCTCATTGCATTATCATTCCAGTGCGTTATACTGATGCGAATGGATTGAGAGTGAGGTCATTATGGTCGATGGTTTTAAAGATTCTGCTCATTGGCGAGATTCAGCGCGTAGTGCTCGATTTTTTATGGTCGATGCACGGGCGGCTTTTCCTATTTTTTTGTTTTTAATGCATATCCGTGTTTGGACCGGGGCATTGGTTATTGTTTCTGCGCTTTTCTTCGGCATCCTCGAGCATTATGGGTTTACTGTGCCTGTCTTTTTGCGTTGGTTACGGACCTTTTTAGCCGGTAATCTCAAAGTTTCTCGGCCTTGGTGGATTTAATCATGAGCGCTGATATTACAACGAATATGGCACTGATTGCGCGCCACATGAATGCAAAATTTTATTTAAACGATCGATTTATGAGCTATGAAGAAGTGTTTGCGTTGACTGGCCTGTTGCCTGCAATTGCGCGGCGTGCTGATCAACTCTGTTCTTTATGTCTAGGTTATGGACTCGGCGTGACGTTTGAAGATGCAGAGAATGCATTGTTAGGATTACGCGTGATTTTCGATGATGTCACCCCACGAGCGTTGCGCTTGATGTATCTCACCGATGTCGTCAGTGAGCTGATTCAAGGTGGCGCAAGCGCTGATTATACGGCATTAGATGAGTTAATGTATGACTGATCTGAGTATTTTTGTATCTATTTGTAAATAAATTGAAAATAAAAAACGCTTAATCTTACCTTAAGTAATATTCTGCTAGGCTATTAATATAAAGGTATTGACTGAGTTCTCAAAGTTGAGTCTAATCGCACTGATTTTTGCTTTGAGAATGTGGCTGGGCATGTGTTGTTAATGTCTCAGCATGTTAATAGTCTGTTGTTTTGGTTGGAGTTAGAGGTGTTGTATGAGTTTATATACGCATTACACAGGCTTGTTAATGGAAAAAGGGCCACAGGCGAAGCGAGTCACACAAGAGGATGCTCAGCAAGTGGTCGCTATGATCATTTCCCAGGTTTATTCACCTATCGATACTTTATGTAAAGCTCGTCCAGGGCTGATTGCGCATGAAGCGTTAAGACAGGCATTGCAGAACGGATGTCATGAGATTGAGCTTCTTGTAAATCCGCCTGAGTCGAACGTAAATTTGCGACGATGATTCGAATTTTATAGATTCCTGCTATACTCGGTATTAGTGATCGCCCGTATGGGTTTTTCAAATGAATAATGATTTAACGAAACAACAAATTGATGCGATTATTAAGATTTTAGATGATCTCACAGCATTAGGTGGATGGGACTCGTCTACTTTTATGCGGGTGATTAGTAAGAAACTACTTGCTATTCGTGATGATTTTGTTTCTAAATCAGGAGCTTATCGTCCTGAAAAATTAAAAATGACGTCTAATCTTGCTAATCGGGTTGCGATGCGCAGTGGTCAGCAAGAAATTTTTATTTCATTGTATTCAATGGATGGTGCCAATCTTCAAGCTTGGGAACGGATTGTGAATAATTTACCTAAACAAATTATTTCGCGGCCAATTTATGCAGATGAAGAAAATGTGAATCAATTGATTCGATCTAAAGAAAATAAATTAAACGAAGCTTATGTCGCTATTTATATCAATCAATCTGATATTATTCCGATGGGTGATAAGACGCCTACAGATAGATTAGGTAAACCGCTCTTGACACTGAAAGATAAATCGTTGAGTCTAAATAATATTAATCGCTTTGTTCATGTGTCCGGCGTTTATCAATATTTGGCTGGAAAATTGATCAAAGAATCTTCATGAGATGGCTATAAATTATGGCTCAACAACCAGCACAGCAAGGTGGCGGCAGTTCAACAGATAGCGGCATGGGGCCGGTATGGCTGACGCTACTTTTGTTTGTTGTTTTGTATTTAATATGGGCCTTGGGTCATGAACATATTGTTAGATTTGTTTTTTCTGTGGATATTTTTCAAGCGAAGTTAGTGGCTCTTGTTCTCGGTCGGTCTACCTTGGCAGATGAGATTTATTGGATGAGTACTGCCGACCCTAGTACAGTTCAATGGCATCAGCTTGTGAGTTATACCGCGCTTGTCGGCGCGTATATGCGATATCCGATTTGTGGTTTATTATTGGTCGTAGCAGTGTTGTTGTATACCTCCGATGTGACACGAAAATTTCATCATGCACATGATATGAAATCATTGCGTGCTCAAGAGCAAAAAAACTGGCCGTGCATTAAGCCGGTGATTCAGGAAGATTTAGCGAAAACGGATATCAATACGGGACCATGGGCTATGGCGCTCTCTCCTTTAGAATTTGCCCGTAAATATCATTTATTGAAAAAAGATGATCCACTGCTGGATGGCGTAGGCATGCAACAAAAAGCAGAAATGACTGCAGGCATTCGTAAAGTTGATGCAAAACGTATTTTTACATTGCAGTTAGGCGCAGTTTGGGAGGGGTTTGATCAGTGCCCTCTGCATACTAAAGCCTTAGCTGCTGTGTTTATGGCCAGAATGAATCGAGATCGAAAAAGTGCTACGATGATTTTAGAGACGTTGGACAAAACGTTTGTTGAGAATAAGCCTGATTATTCTGTTGCCTTGCCCATATTAAAAAAATATCAAGACACAGAGTTGGTTCAAGAAGTTGTTGTTGGTCATGCCTATGTCTTGACGGTTATGGCATCATTACTGCAAGAGTCTCGTCAAGACGGGGTAGTACCTAGTGCTGAATTTTTATGGTTAAAGCTTGTCGATCGTCGATTATGGTATATGCTTTATTGTGTGGGCCGTCAGACGCCATTTGCCGAAGTTGCCGGGCCTTTTGCGCATTGGCGTGCAGAACATGCTATGGGCCGCCGCTCGCTTGTACCGATGATAGACGAGGCCATTAGAGCTTTAGAAATTGCGGTGAAAGAAGTGAAACTTCCAAGAAAAGAACTCGAAGGATTGACTCCCTAATGCGTGGTATTGATACAAAACATGAAATTGACCCTACCCTGCTTTTACGAGATACCCGCACGCTCGGAC
>CAMDJY010000160.1 GCA_945901145.1 Legionella genomosp. 1
TTATAAGCCTGAGCAATTTGATATTCTCACAGAGTCGCAGGAAACTGCGAGCATTTTTATCGATAAAAAACGTTGTCCAGTCCCTGACTTTGTCATTCATCGCATTGGCGGCGAAAGTTCTTATTTTGCGATTGCAATCGCACGACATCTAGAGCAAATGGGCGTTTATGTCTGTAATTCATCTGAGGCCATTGCTTTAGTCAAAGACAAAATGCATGCCAATCAAAAACTCAAAGGCGCAGGGTTGCCTACGCCAAAAACTTTATTAGTTAAATTTCCTGTATCCCTTGAAATGGTTGAACAAGAGCTTGGGTTTCCTATTGTCATTAAAACGATGTCTGGTGCCAGGGGATTGGGTGTTTGTTTGTGTGAAACGGTGTCTTCTTTACGGGATGTTTTGGATCTTTTTTGGGTGCAGACCAGTTCTAAAGAAATTATTTTACAGCAATTTATCAAAGAGAGTTATGGCCGAGACGTGCGTGTATTTGTCGTGGGTGGCCGTGTGGTTGGTTGTATGAAGCGCTCTTCAGTCAGTAGTTTTAAAGCGAATTATTCTTTAGGTGGCGCGGTCGAAGCTTTTCCTGTGACTCAAGAAATTGAGAGATTATCGCTCGATGTTGCCGCATTATTTGGCTTAGAAATCGCGGGCATTGACTTATTATTTACTGAACCTGGGTTTACTGTTTGCGAAGCAAACTCATCCCCTGGCTTTAAAGGCATGGAAAAAGCGACAGGGGTAGATATTGCTTCTCAAATTATTCACTATGTTGAAAACAAAGTTTTAAATAGGGATAAAGCCTGAGTCTGGCGTTATTCTTTGACCCGAGAAACATATTCACCTTTGCGGGTGTCGACTTTAATGATTTCACCGGTTTGTACAAACAATGGTACGCGGACGACTGCGCCGGTTTCTAATATTGCCGGTTTTCCACCACCACCAGAAGTGTCGCCTTTTAATCCAGGGTCGGTCTCGGTAATTGCGAGTGTGACAAAAATGGGCGGGGCAACGCTGAGTGGCTCGTTGTTCCACAGCGTGACCATGCACACATCCTGCTCTTTAATCCATTGTAATGCTTCTTCTACAGCTGTTTTTTCTGCACTATATTGCTCAAAAGTCTCTGGAACCATAAAATGCCAATGTTCACCATCGTGGTATAAATATTGCATTTCAATATCGACAATATCTGCTGATTCTAATGAATCGCCTGATTTATAAGTGCGTTCAACAACACGCCCGGTTTTTAGATTGCGAATTTTCACACGGGTAAACGCTTGTCCTTTACCAGGCTTAACAAACTCGCATTCAACGATGTTGCATGGAGCGTCATCGACCATTACTTTTAAGCCATTTTTAAAATCGTTAAAACCATAAACTGCCATGTGAACTCCAATACTTTTAGAGAGGTGAAGATTTTGATATAATCTTAATTATGTTATGCAAGTTTATCAATTTTGTGTATTAAATGCGAGATGAAAGCCTAAGTTGGCAAAAAATTCTAGCGACTGGCTTTTCAACCGTGACTGAGTTGCTGCGCTTTTTAGAAATTCCTGTAGCGTCTGTCGATAGTTTGGCTGCCGAGCAACAATTTGCAACGCGTGTTCCGAGAGGCTTTGCTCATCGGATGCAAAAAGGCAATTTAACTGATCCTTTGTTACTGCAAGTTTTGGCAAGTGCAGAAGAACTTTTACCAGTAGCGGGATTTGTTCAAGATCCACTGCAAGAAGAAAAAACCAATATTCAAAAAGGCTTGGTGCATAAATATTCAGGCCGCGTTTTATTAACGGTCACGGGCGTTTGTGCGGTCAATTGTCGTTATTGTTTTCGACGCCATTTTCCTTATCAGGAGAATAATCTTGGCAGAGCCGGTTGGGATGGCGTTTTACAATATATTGCTGATGATTCCAGTATTCATGAAGTCATATTAAGCGGCGGCGATCCATTACTTGCAAGCGATAGTACTTTGCAGGGGTTAATTCAAGCCTTAGAAAATATCCCTCACGTGCAAACCCTACGCATTCATAGCCGTGTACCTGTGGTTCTACCAGAGCGTATTCAGACACAATTGTGTGACATGTTAGCCCATAGTCGTTTAAATATTGTTGTCGTCCTTCATGTCAATCATGCAAATGAATTAAATGATGACGTTTATGAGGCTTGCGCGCGTTTACGAGCCGTTCAATGTCATTTGCTGAATCAATCGGTATTATTGAAAGGGGTCAATGATTCGGATGACGCGCTCGTTGCTTTGAGTGAACGCCTATTTGTCTTTGGTATTTTGCCTTATTACTTACATTTACTAGATAAAGTTCAGGGTGCTGCGCATTTTGAAGTTGAAGAACCACAGGCTAAACAGTTATTCCAAGCGCTACAACAGCGTCTTCCAGGTTACTTAGTTCCGCGACTGGTGCGAGAAATTGCTGGAGAAAAAAGTAAAACATGGATAAATTCGGCAGTTACTATTTAAAGACAATCCAGATATACTGCTTGCGAAAATTCATGGAGTGTTTTAAAACTATGAATAGACTTAAAACTCAAGAATAAGGACTAAACCAAAATGGCATTTTTGTTATTTTTATCATACGTTGTTTTCACATTTATCATTCTTGAACGCGGCATGAAGGGAATTGTTTGGGAAATCGGCAGCTTGGTTTACCTTATTCTTGCGACGTTTATCATAGGCATGCATTGGAGTATTGGCATCATTCTATGGACGATTATTTTAAGTACAATTGCCCTGTTGCGTTTACCACATCTGCGTCAAATAATCAGTGCTCAGTTGTTTAAGCATGCCAAGCATGCGATTCCTCGTCTTTCTAGTACTGAAGAACAAGCGTTAAATGCTGGCGATACCTGGATTGAAAAAAGTATTTTCATGGGGAATCCTGATTGGGCGGCGCTTGACAACATTCAATCTGAGCTGACAACTGATGAACAAGCATTTATAGACAATGAAGTTCATGAATTATGTACTATGCTACACGAGTGGGAAATCACCCAGCAGGAAGATTTGTCTGCTGAAGTTTGGGATTACATGAAACACAAAGGATTTTTTGGTTTAGTCATTGCCAAAGAATATGGTGGCAAAGGGTTTTCGGCACGCGCCCACTCAGATATCGTTATGAAAATTGCAACGCGCTCTGCCGTCGCTGCTGTGACGGTGATGGTGCCTAATTCGCTCGGCCCAGGAGAGTTGATTTGGCATTATGGAACCCCGGAACAAAAAACGTATTATTTACCAAGGCTTGCCTCTGGTCTTGATGTCCCCTGTTTTGCCCTTACAGAGCCTGAGTCTGGTAGTGATGCGACGTCTATTCAATCGACAGGTATTGTGATTGAAAAAATCATCGATGGTGAGCCGGTTCTGGGTTTGAGTCTTACTTTGAATAAGCGCTGGATTACATTGTCTCCAATTGCGACATTAATTGGCTTGGCGGTCAATTTAAAAGATCCTGAAGGACTGCTCAAAGGCAAGGGAGCGGAAGGTATTACTTGTGTTTTGATTCCAAGAGATACTGAAAACTTAGTCATTGGCAATCGTCATTTGCCTGCGAATCAACCTTTTATGAATGGTACGATTCGTGGCAAAGATCTTTTCGTGCCAATTACGAACATCATTGGTGGACAAGAGCGAGCGGGTCAAGGCTGGCAAATGTTGGTTGAATGTTTATCAATTGGTCGTTCAATCTCTCTGCCCGCTTTGGGGACGGCATCTTCTTCGGTCGCTTATCTAACAACCAGTGCGTATGCTAAATTGCGTCGACAGTTTAACGTCGATCTTGCGCAGTTTGAAGGTATTGAGGAAAAATTAGCAGAAATTGGCGGTTTAAATTATATCGTCAGTGCAACGCGCTTGTTAACGCTTGCGGCGGTTGATCAACAGAAAAAACCCTCAGTTGCATCTGCAATCACCAAATATTTTAATACAGAATTGGCACGGCTTACGATTAATCATGCAATGGATATTCATGCCGGACGAGCAGTTGTTGTTGGGCCTAGAAATTATTTGATGAATTATTATCAGGGGATTCCAATTTCAGTGACCGTTGAAGGCGCGAATATTATGACCCGTAATCTTTTGATTTTTGGTCAAGGGTCGATGGCGTGTCAT
>CAMDJY010000161.1 GCA_945901145.1 Legionella genomosp. 1
GTTCGACGAGCATCACAACTCACAGAAGAAATACCTCATGGTATTCGTTATAGTCTTACCTTGCATGATCGTCGTGGTGAACGTTTGATGGGTTTTGACAACGCGCATGCAGTCAAACGAAAAAAGCAAGGAAAGCATCAAGGTAGAAAGACATATGATCATCGCCACAGAAATTCAACAGACAAAGGAGTTCCTTATGAATTTGTCGATGGACACCAATTACTGAAAGATTTTTGGTTAGAAGTTGATAGAACATTACGTGCGCTTGGATTAGAGGAGTAATCATGAAAATAAAGACCATAAAAATTGGCATCATGTCACAGAAAGAAATTCGGGAGCGAACGCTCGCCATTGCTCAAGGCAAATACAAGCCTAAACCCGATGAACCTAAAATTTGGTTCACTTCAATCCGATCGCTTGCGGAAGTGTTGAGTGATGAAAATCAAGTGTTATTACAGGTTATCACTGAAAAAAAGCCTGGTTCTATCACTGAATTAGCGAAACTCACGGGACGACAGTTAAGCAATTTATCCAGGACATTAAAAACATTATCTGCTTATGGTTTTGTGACGCTTGAAAAACACAATAAAACAGTTTGTCCGATTGCCCAAGCCACAAAATTTAATGTTATTTTTGGCGAGCATTGGGGGCAGCCTGCTATGGTTATTTAACTTTTCCGCTCCCTAACGGTCACGGTTCGGATTTTCTGAGCATATATTGAGCCTTTACATGCAATCACCCTGTCAATCATGTGAGGCCGCGTTCAGGATGATGTGCTGGGGAGATACAGCTCGTCTATATTTCTGAAATAATCAAGCGCTTCTGGATTTTCGATTGCATTTAATTGTGATGGTAAAACATCTTGTCCATGTACTGCTTGTCGTACAGCAGATTCTACAGTTTTACCGTTGAAGGTTCTTGGAATGTCAGGTACTGCAATAATTTTGGCAGGTACATGCCGGGGTGAGGTATGCGTACGAATTGTTTGACGAATTTTATTTTGTAGCGCTTGGTCTAAATGATAGCTTGTGTTCAGGGTGACAAATAAAATGATCCTTGTATCTTGTTGCCAATCTTGGCCTATGGCCACGCTATCTAAGATCTCTGGAATTTTTTTCAGTTGTTGATAAATTTCTGCACTCCCAATGCGAATGCCACCTGCGTTCAGAGTAGCGTCAGAGCGTCCGTGGATAATGAGCCCGTCATGTTCAGTGATTTCTGCAAAATCGCCATGAGTCCATATTTCTGGAAAACGCTCAAAATAGGTTTGCTTGTATTTTATTTTTTCAGGATCATGCCAAAATCCAATAGGCATAGAGGGAAAAGGTTGAGTACAGACAAGTTCTCCCCGAGTTTGATGAACGGATTGTCCTTGTTCATTAAATATTTTCACAGCCATGCCTAAACCTAAGCATTGAAGTTCACCACGATAGACTGGTGCGATGGGGTTACCTAATGCAAAACAGGAAATAATATCTGTGCCACCAGAAATAGATGCAAGTTGTACATCCGGTGAAATTTTTGTTTTTACAAAATCATATTGTTCCGGCATTAAAGGTGAGCCTGTAGACAAAATACAACGTAATTGCTGTAAAGCTAGATTGTCCTTAGGCGTGATATGCAAAGACTGCAGCGTTGATAAGTATTTTGCGCTGGTTCCAAAGATATTGACATGTTCTTGGTCAACGCAGGTGAATAGCCGGTCTGTATGTGCAGAAATTGGTGCGCCATCAAAAAGCACAAGTGTTGTGCCTAATGCGAGTGCTGAAGCCATCCAATGCCACATCATCCAACCACACGTCGTATAAAACAATAGCCGGTCATGCGCTGACAAATCTGTATGCAGGCTTAATTCTTTTAAATGTTGTAAGAGTGTGCCACCGGCACTATGAACAATACATTTGGGTTTCCCGGTCGTGCCTGATGAAAATAAAATATAAAGCGGGTGGTTAAACGGAAATGCTGGAAATGAGAGGGTTGTTCCTGGGGTGATAAAATTTTCCCAAGTGATATTAATTTTTGATATGTTTTGATAATTTTTTAAATAAATGCTGTTAGATGGGCAGATGACACAAGTTTTTAATTTGGGGAGTGCCTGACATAGTGCCGTGATTTTATCGCGCATATCATAGATTTGTTGTTGATAGCGATAAGCGTTACAAATAAATATAACTGTTGGTTCGATTTGGCCGAATCGATCAATGATGGCATCAGATCCAAAATCTGGAGAGCAAGATGACCAAATGGCACCTAATGATGTTGTTGCGAGCATGGCGATGATTGGATACGTATTATTACACAAAATCCCCGCAACACGCATTCCGGGTTGAACTCCGGCCTGTTTTAAACTTGCAGCACATGCAGCAACAGCTTGTCTTAATGCATGAAAACTGAGTACTTCTCTATGCCCTGATTCGTCTCGAGCAATAATTGCCGGATGTTCGTCATCTCGTGAGAGTAATTTTTCTGCAAAGTTAAACGTTGCGCCTTCAAACCAGTGTGCATCAATCATTGGTTGTGTTGCATTTAAAATTTGCTTGGGAGGGGTATTAAATTGAATCTGTAAATAATCACACAATGTTTGCCAAAATAGAGCTAAGTTTTCAATGGACCAAGTGTGTAAGGCGTGATAACTGGCAAATTTTTTAGCATATTTTTCTTCTATAAGCATCATGAATTGAGCCATATTAGACTGTGCTGCGCGTGATTGAGATGGTTGCCAAATCGGTTGATTATTCATAGATAAAACGTTGTAAACGATTCATAGCATCTTCAAGGGTTGATTCATCGGTTGCAAAAGAGATGCGAATACAGCCTTCTATGCCAAATGCCGACCCTGGAACTAGCGCAAGTCCGGTTTTTTCCAAGAGCTGTTCTGAGAACTCGATGTCGTTTTTAAATCCACGTGCTTCAATGATGTTTTGTACATTTGGGAAAATATAAAATGTCCCATCGGCAGGAATGACTTCAATGCCAGACATCGCTTGTAATCGCTGATAGACATAATCATGGCGGTGATGAAACGCTTGACACATGGCTGTGGTAAAACTTTGATCGCCATTGAGCGCCTCAGTTGCGGCATATTGTGCAATTGAGCATGGATTAGAAGTCGATTGCGATTGAATGGTTTTCATGGCCTGAATCACGTGGACAGGGCCGCCAGCATAGCCGATGCGCCAACCTGTCATTGAATAAGCCTTGGATACGCCATTTAAAACAATCGTGCGCTTATAGAGTTCTGGACACGCGTTTAAAATATTGACAAAAGATCCTGACCAAAGAATATGTTCGTACATATCATCGGTTGCAATTAAAATATTTGGATATTTTACAAGAACTTTGCCCAAAGCTTTGAGTTCTTCATGAGTATAGGATATGCCTGATGGGTTTGATGGGCTATTAATAAAAAAAAGTTTTGTTTTCGGGGTGATGGCTTGTTCAAGCTGCTCTGAAGAAATTTTGTAACGTTGAGCGAGGCTGGTGGGGATGATGACGGGTTTTGCATCGGCCAATAAAACCATATCGGGGTAGGATACCCAAAAAGGCGCGGGAATAATCACCTCGTCTCCTGCGTTTAGAAGCGCTTGGCAAAGATTATAGCAGCTTTGTTTTCCTCCTACTGACACAAGAATTTGGTTATTTTGATAGTCAAGATGATTATCATGCTTAAATTTATGAATGATGGCTTGTTTGAGTTCAGGGATGCCATCGACGGCTGTATATTTAGTCAAGCCTTTTTTAAGTGCTGCAATGGCTGCTTGTTTAATCGCATCTGGGGTATCAAAGTCGGGTTCGCCAACACCTAAATTGATGATATCTGCACCTTGAGCCTTTAATTGCATGGCTTTTGCTGCAACGGCTAGGGTAGGAGAGGGTTTAACTTGTTGCACTCGGTGTGACGTATTGATCATATCAACCTCTATTTTATATTATGAAATCTTAACAGTATAATCCCACATATTTAATATCTTACAGAATAAATCTGCTGTGCGCTCTGCATCATAGATTGCAGAATGTGCTTCTTTAATATCAAACGCAATGTTTGCAGCAGCAGCAGCTTTGGCAAGCACTGTTTGGCCATAGATAAAGCCTGATAAAGTCGCAGT
>CAMDJY010000162.1 GCA_945901145.1 Legionella genomosp. 1
ACTCCATTTTTCAATGGCTATAGACCGCAGTTTTATTTCAGAACGACTGACGTCACAGGGACATGCGATTTACCAGAAGGCATTGAGATGGTGATGCCTGGGGATAACGTGAAGCTGGTAGTTAATTTACACTCACCGATTGCGATGGATGAGGGTTTACGCTTTGCAATTCGTGAAGGTGGCCGTACCGTTGGTGCTGGTGTTGTTGCTAAAATTATTGAATAGATTAAGTAAAAGTCATGCGTTAAGCATGACTACGGAAGACCTGATGGTGACTCATCAGGTCCTTAATAGAGTTTAGGCCAGTAGCTCAATTGGCAGAGCGGCGGTCTCCAAAACCGCAGGTTGGGGGTTCGATTCCCTCCTGGCCTGCCAACGATTTAGGGTAAAATGAAAGATAAGATGAATTTCAAAAAAGCGGCTGATGCATTTATATGGGTCTGTGTAGCAGGACTAACAGGCTTCGCTTTTTTTCTGACATATTATTTACATCTTATGGGGCCGGTAAAGGCTATCGTTTGGCTAGGATGGTTAGTTGCTTCATTAGCAATGATGTTTTTTACTGCGAAGGGACAACAAGTTTTTGTTTTCGGTAAAGAATCAAAAAATGAGTTACAAAAGGTTGTTTGGCCTAATCGCCAGGAAACAATACAGACCACGTCTATTGTCATGTTGATGGTTGTCATTGCAGGCTTTGTGCTTTGGGGTGTTGATGTAGGCATGATGTGGATGATTGGAAAAATAACACACTTAGGTTGATATGACGGTGGAAGAGCAAAAAGTAAAACAATGGTTTGTGGTGCATGCATATTCAGGTTATGAGAATTTTGTTATGCGCGAAATAACAGCGCGTGCGCTTCGGCATGGGCTCGAAAATAAAATCGGCGAAATTGTTGTTCCGTCTGAAGAAGTCGTAGAAATGAGAGCTGGTCAGAAACGTAAAAGCAGCCGGAAATTTTTCCCAGGGTATGTTCTGGTGAATATGGTGATGGATGATGAGACGTGGCATATGGTGCGCGCGATTCCAAGAGTGCTAGGATTTATTGGTGGTACAAGCCATACGCCAACACCGATTACAGATAAAGAAGCACTTGCAATTATGCAACGTGTTGAAGAGGGCGTTACGAAACCAAGACCCAAAATTTTGTTTGAACCAGGGGAAATTGTAAGAGTCAAGGAAGGCCCATTTGTCGACTTTAACGGTGTTGTAGAAGATGTCAATTACGAAAAAAATCGGGTTAGAGTTGCAGTTTTGATTTTTGGTCGATCAACACCGGTAGAATTAGAATTTAATCAGGTAGAGAAAACATAAAATAATTTTTTAAAAAACGGGGAGCCTAACCATGGCGCAATCACCCACTGAGGAGTAAATATGGCTAAGAAAGTAGATGCTTATATCAAGCTACAAGTTGCAGCTGGTAAAGCAAATCCAAGTCCACCTATTGGGCCCGCACTAGGCCAGCGTGGTGTAAATATTATGGAATTTTGTAAGGCATTTAACGCAGCAACTCAGCAGCTAGAACCTGGCTTACCAATTCCTGTAGTGATTACCGTATATACAGATAAAAGTTTTACTTTTATTATGAAAACTCCACCAGCTTCTGTCTTATTGAAAAAAGCAGCGGGCATTAAAAGTGGCAGTCCTGTCCCCAACAAGCAAAAAGTTGCAGTGTTGCAACGTGCGCAGTTAGAAGAAATTGCAAAACAAAAAGAGCCGGATTTAACTGCGGCGGATCTAGATGCTGCAGTTCGAACTATCGCAGGTACTGCACGTAGCATGGGTATTGATGTAGAAGGCCTAGAGGATAAGGGGTAATCATGACAACGATAACAAAAAAGAAACAACTAATTCATAAACGCGTTGTCTCGACTAAGATATATAAAGCAGCAGAAGCAATTGATATTTTAAGAGAGTTTGCGAGTAAGAAATTTCGAGAAGGTATAGATATCGCTGTTAACCTTGGGGTTGATCCTAGAAAATCAGATCAAGTGGTTCGTTCTTCAACAAATTTACCTAAAGGCACAGGAAAAATAGTTCGTGTTGCAGTGTTTGCACAGGGTGATAATGCTGTAAAAGCAAAAGATGCTGGCGCAGACATCGTTGGCTTTGAAGATCTTGCTGAGAAAATTAAAGCAGGCGAGATGAATTTTGACGTTGTGATAGCAACCCCAGATGCAATGCGTATTGTTGGCCAACTTGGGCAAATTTTAGGCCCGCGTGGGTTAATGCCAAATCCTAAAGTTGGAACAGTAACAGTGAATGTAGCAGCGGCAGTCCAGGATGCGAAGTCAGGTCAAGTTCGATATAGAACAGACAAAAACGGGATTATTCATTGCAGCGTAGGTAAAATTGATTTTACAACATCTGATCTGCTAGAAAACATTTCTGCTTTAATTTCAGATCTTAAAAAATCAAAACCTGCATCATCAAAAGGTGTGTATATTAAAAAGATTTCGCTATCAACGACTATGGGCCCGGGTCTAACTATTGATCCTGCCACAATTATCGTGTAGTATACATCCCCATTTTAAACGAATTCACGGCATAGACTTAATCTTCATGCTGTCGAAGACCGCAGGGGCCTGTAGAGGCTTAATATCCTGCGCAGACGGTGAATCTTGGCGCAGTTTTTCTGAGCCAAGGACGCCATAACGTTCAAGTTCTCAAGGACTTGGTCAAATAGGAGGTCAGTAACGTGACATTAACTTTAGCTGCAAAAAAAGCCGTTGTTGAAGAAGTAACACAAGTTGCCTCCAAAGCGGTTTCAGCAGTTGTTGCTGATTATAGAGGTTTGTCTGTTAATCAAATGACCCAGTTGCGTGTAAAAGCACGTAAATCACGCGTGTATTTAAGAGTTGTGCCAAACACTCTGACACGTCGTGCATTTGAAGAAACAGATTTTGCTTGCTTGAATGATTCATTGGTTGGTCCTTTAGTTGTTGCATTATCTTTGGACTCTCCTGGAGACGCTGCGCGTTTACTCAAAGAGTTTTCTAAGACATTTGATCAATTAGAAGTCAAGGCACTCGCTGTTGGTGGAAAAACGTATGGCAAAGAACAACTCGATGCTATTGCGAGTCTACCAACCCGTGAAGAAGCGCTATCTAAATTGTTGTATGTCATGAAAGCGCCGATTGAGAAATTTGTGCGGACACTTGCTGAACCACAAGCAAAATTAGTACGTGTTTTAGCAGCAATCAAAGAGCAAAAAGCAGGCTGAACCCCCAATAATCATTATTATAAATTAACTAGGAGCTAGAAATGGCTGTGTCAAAAAATGAAATTCTAGAGACTATTTCAAATATGTCTGTTATGGACGTTGTTGAATTAATCGAAGCGATGGAAGAAAAGTTTAACGTTTCAGCTGCTGCTGTAGCCGTTGCAGCTCCTGCTGCGGCCGCTGCTGCTGCTGTGGCTGAAGAAAAAACTGAGTTTGATGTTATCCTAACGGGATTTGGTGAGAACAAGGTTAATGTGATTAAAGTGATTCGTACAGTCACAGGACTCGGCTTGAAAGAAGCAAAAGACTTAGTTGAAGCTGCACCTTCAACTGTAAAAGAAGCCGTTTCTAAAGCAGATGCTGCTGATATTAAAAAGCAATTAGAAGAAGCTGGCGCCACTGTTGACGTAAAATAAGTTTTCCCTTTTACGATTGAATGACCCAGCCATGACTTCATGGCTGGGTTTGCTTGTTTGAAAGATACTAATCATTTTTTATAGAGGAATTACCATGGCTGAAGCAGTTGCTAACCCTCAATATACACATGCTGAGAAAAAACGATTCCGCAAGAGCTTTGGTCAACAGTCGGAGAGAATGGCTCTCCCGAATCTCCTTGAGATTCAGCTCAAATCCTATCACGAATTTTTAAAGCAAGATGAACCGAATCTTGCACAAACCAACACCGGTTTACACGCTGCGTTCGCATCAGTTTTTCCAATACAAAGTTTTTCTGGGTACGCAAGACTTGAATACGTGAGTTATAACTTAGGCGAACCAGCATTTGATGTGCGTGAGTGTAAATTACGAGGCTTAACTTATTCGGCACCTTTGCGGGTTAAAATTCGTCTCGTTGTTT
>CAMDJY010000163.1 GCA_945901145.1 Legionella genomosp. 1
AAAGCGCTCGCCCCGACCGGCTGCAAAAATTAAAGCAGTATTCATGCGGGTTGCTTCTGTTTGACGGTTGGTATGACATGTTTTTCTATCAGATCATATAAACTATGCAATGGCTCGTACCGGGTGAGACATGACGTCATATGGTGTAAAATCAAAGGGACATGCTTTAAATAAGTCGATTTATGATCGCGTAAGTGTAAGCGCGAAAAAATGCCTAGAACTTTAAGATGACGTTGCAGACCACACCAATCTACACCGTGTTGATATTCAGATAACGACCATCCTGAGCGATTAGGGAGTTGATGATAGCAGTCGGTGACCCAGGCGTTTTGCGTGTCTTCAGGCCAATAGAGATAACAGTCTTTAATCAGTGACACTAAATCATAAGTAAACGGGCCCTGCATCGCGTCTTGAAAGTCAATGACGCCAATTTCTAAGTGATGTTGTTCGTTTAATATTAATAAATTACGAGAATGGTAGTCGCGATGAATGAGGCATTGGGGTTGAGCCGTGATGTGCTTCATCAGGGTGGCAAATAGTTCATGGAGTTGCTTTGTTGCCCGTGAGTTTAACTCTATATCTAAAAACCCTTTTAAAAACCAAGTATTAAACAATTGCATTTCTTTAAGCATGTGATCATCGTTGAATAAAGGCAATTCTGGATTGTTTGTTGTGCATTGTTGCAGTTGGATGAGCGTTTTTAGAGCCGCTTGATAACGTGGTTCAGTGTTCTCTTTTGTTAAATTTGTTGCTAATAACGTGTCTCCGAGATCTTCAATTAAGGCAAACCCTTGTTTGAGGTCCATGGCAATGATCTTGGGTGTGTGAATGCCATGTTGTTCTAATATGCCGCTGATTCTGATCCAGGATGCAAGGTTTTCTTGTTCTGGGGGGGCATCCATGACGACGTAGTTGGTGTGGCTTGCTGTTAAGCGAAAATATCGACGAAAGCTTGCATCACCTGCAAGTGGGGCTAAATGATACCCTGTTATTCCTTGAGTGCTTGTAAGCCATTCGTTCAGTGCGTTTTGACGCATAGACATGATATACTCTCCCGCCTTAGATAGAGATTAGGTGTTTTTTGTGCATGATAAGGCATTTTCGTGGCGCTGAACATGAGAATTTATAAAAACCATATCCGTGTTTTTGGGGTCTGCATTTTGAGTCTGCTGACCTGTGCTTTATTTGCAGAAGCGCCAGCACCGTTTGATACATCGCCTTTGAACGTAGAATCGATTGATGCTTGTGTGATTCCTCGGGATTTACCACTAAATCAAGCAACGCGTGCTCGCATTGCATCCTGTTTAGGTTGGCAAGAAGATGTCTTGCGCCCGTTATGTCGTGGGGCATATGATCCTGTCGAGATCACACCCATGCAGCACACTGTCATACGCTCAGACCGAGCATCGTTGTCTCTGACCGGAGAATCACAGGTACAAGGTCATGTTGAACTGTACTCGGGTGAACGCAGGGTGACTGCGCAAACAGCGAGAATTTATCGTGATCCAAAAACAGAGCGCATCACCCGCATTGAACTACAAGATCAGGTGCATTATACCGATCGAAGTGGGACGATGTGGGCGAGAAAAGTGTCGTTTAATCCAGATAAGCGTTCTGGCAAGATTGAAGATGCTTTATATCGCTTTGAGAACAAACAGGCCAAAGCGACTTTGCCGGCTTGGGGGCTTGCTGGCTTGATACAGCGTTTTGCCAATCAAAATTTATTATTACAACAAGCAACTTACAGCACCTGCCCGCCACAATCTCGTGATTGGCACCTTGAAGCGAAAGAGATTTTTCTGGAAGATAACAAAGCGCGTGGCGTTGCCCGGGATGCGGTGTTGCGTTTACGTGATGTGCCGGTGCTGTATACGCCGTATTTATCTTTCCCCCGTTCCAAAGAAAGGCAAACTGGATTTTTAATGCCCTTATATGGTTATTCGAATATCGGTGGCTTTGATTTTGCTGCGCCTTTTTATTGGAATATTGCACCAAATTATGATGCGACGATTACACCCCATGCCTACACCCTCAGGGGTATGATGATTGGTGGCGAAGGACGATTTTTGACAGAGCAATCCATTGGCATGTTGCAAGCGAATCTGTTACCCGATGATCAAGCGTTTCATAAATTACCGGGGCAGTCTAATAATAGATGGTCTGTTTTCCTGCAGGATGATACCGCATTTACGAGTCAACTCAACATGCATGTGAACTATGAGCAAGTATCCGATGATTATTATTTGCAAGATTTGAGCAGTAACTTGGCGGTGATGACGGAAAATCAGCTGCGTCAAGAAGGGTCTTTGACGTATACCAGTGATCATTGGCTATTGCGTGGTATGGCGGAGTCTTATCAAACATTGAATCCACTGAATCAAGCTTTTGTGAATCATATTTATCAACGCTTGCCACAAATTTATGCGCGCGGTTTATATGACGAATTGCCGTTAAATGGTCAATTGAAAATTTTAGGAGAATATGACGATTTTCAATGGCCGGTACGTGATCAACAGTTGTTACAGCCTGAAGGTTCTCGGATTCATTTCAATCCTATTTTGTCGATTGCACAGCGTGAATCTTGGGGGTATGTGCTGCCACAAGTGCAATTAGTTGAGCATGATTATCATATTGCAGCGTCTTCTTATCGCTATACAATTCCACGCTTTAGTGTTGATGCTGGCTTGTTTTTAGATAGGCAGGGCGAGTGGGCAGGTGAGCGTTATACACAGACCATAGAACCCAGGTTGTATTATTTAAACGTCCCTTATCAAAATCAATCCTTTGTGCCGGCATTTGATTCTGCGTATATGATTTTTACGGCAGATCAATTATTTAGGGATAACCGTTTTTCAGGTCAAGACCGCATTGGTGATGCGAATCAACTGGCTTATGCTCTGACTTCGCGTTGGTTAACGGAGAGGACGGGTCGTGAAAAAGCCAGTGTTACTGTGGGGCAGCTGGCTTACTTTGCTAATCGTCGGGTGCAGTTATGCTACCAACAAAATGGTTTATGCGAAGACACGCCGCTGATGCTAGGTTATTTATCGCCTAACACGTCAACATCGCCCCTGGCCTCACGGGCTTCGTATGTATTGAATAAAGCTTGGCGTGCAGAAGCAGATTGGGTGTTTGATATCAACACATTAGGGACCAACAATGGTGATTTTAATTTTCATTACCAACCCGAAGTGAATCATATTATCCGTTTGGGCTATTCATATTTAGTCAATGCCAATTTATTCTTAGGTAGAGGTAGCGACGTTGGGCATGGCGCCTTACATCAAGGTACTTTTGGCTATGCTTGGCCTTTGAGCCCAGCATGGAGCGGTCTTGGGGTATTGAATTATAATTTAAGTGAACATTATGACATGATGAGCTTTGTCGGTGCACAATACGACAGTTGTTGTTGGGCTGTTCGTTTTTTGGGTGGTCGCGTGTTTAAGAGTATATCGTCATCGTCGTTGAAGCCAGAGTATAATAATAATTTCTATGTGCAAATATTATTAAAAGGGTTAGGATCAGTCGGTAACAGTGATCCGGCAAGTACGATTCAGAGTTACTTACCAGGCTATATCAATCAGTTTCAGCGATAAATACTTTTGGAGGGGCAGATGCGAAAACAACTCGGGATATTATTGATGGTGTCTTCAGCATGGGGTTTTGCCGTACCTCTGGATAAAGTGGTTGCTGTGGTCAATCAAGATGTGATTACTGAAAGTGAGCTGTTGCAAAGCATTGAAACCACAAAGCAGCAACTGTTAGCGCGTAAAATGCAGGTGCCAGATGAAAAAGTTTTGCGTAAACAAGTGCTTTCTCACTTAATTGATGAGCAAGTTCAATTACAGTTAGCAAAAAATAATGACTTAACCATTGATAATATTGAGCTTGACGAGACGATTGCTAAAATTGCCGCATCCAATCATCTGTCTGTCGAGGAGATGCGTGCTGAATTGTTGCGTCAAGGGATGAATTTTGATGCTTATCGTGAGAGTTTGCGTAAGGAAATGTTAATTCATCGGATTCAGCAAAATGCAGTGGGTAAAGAAATTGTCGTCTCGATGAAACAAGTC
>CAMDJY010000164.1 GCA_945901145.1 Legionella genomosp. 1
AAAAAACTTAATAAGTTAATTAAACAAGCAGAAGATAGGTGTTATTCCGAATTGATTCAGCAAATTGAATGTCAAATGGCTGAGTTGCAATTCACAGACTCTGAAAAAAATGCTGTTTTACTTATCATCAAGCAAATTAAAATTCATCAGCGTGATTTAGAGATCCAACAGGCACAAGTGGATAAACTCAAACAGCTTGAAAATTCATTAAGATCGATGCAACGTGAATTAACCGATAAACAGACGCGAATGAGCCAAAATAAGGCAAAAAATCACAGATTGAATCGGTCTAATAAGGCTCTAGATACAAAATCTTCGAAAATCAGTAAGGATTTACAAGAATTGCTGCAACAGCGTAGTTCGCTTGCTTTTTATTCGTTCATGTCCATCGGCGTTGTCGGTGCGGTGGGGCTCAGTGCTTTTTTATTAGTTCAGTTTGGGGTGATTGCTTTTATTCCTCCGATTGCGATTGTTATCGCCGCTGTTATTAATATTGGCGTATTAGCCTTAATATTCAGGGCAATTATTGTTGGAATCCAAGCGTCTTCCCAGCAATCAGAGCTTATTAAATGTCGTCAGACTATTGATGAGCAACAAATTGAAATAGTTGAAAACGAAGAAACAAGCTGTGAATTTGTTAATCAGGATGTTCCGACTTTAAAACGCAATATTGAAAACTTAGAACGTCAATGCCAAGAACAAACTAAATTAAAACAAGAAGCTGAAGACACAGCGCGTGTGTCTTTCGAAAAAGCGTGTCTCATTCAAGTGTCACAGCCTGGAAATCGTTTTTTCCCACCGGCTGGAACAACGCAGACTGATGCTGTTCATAGAGATGTACTCGCATACAACCCATGATGTAAAAGTTCTTAAAAGTTCTTAAATCATTTAAGAACTTTTAAGAACTTTATTGATATGTTCTCATATGTATTTTAAACTAGTTTCTAAATTTATTTAGATTTTTTATAAATGAAGAAAAATAGCTGGCATTATGCAAGACCGGGTTTAGCACGCAAGTATCTTGATTTGTTTAATATAGGACTAACTTCTGCTAAATGTTTATTTGCTAGACGGCGAATGGGAAAAACAGAATTTTTGAAGCAGGATTTCATCCCAGCAGCTCAAGAAGCTGGTTATATTGTGGTTTATTCAAATCTTTGGGAGTTAGAAGTAGATCCGGCCACAGCTTTAGGGTATGAGTTTTATAAAGTGGTTGAACCGAAAGGATTTAATAAAATTTGGTCTAATTTAAATCAACCTATTAAAAAAATAAAAGCTGGTGGGAAAATCTCTGGATTAGTGGAAGGACTGATAGAGACTGATCTAGCCGATACCAAAAGAATATCCGGAAGTTTACTTATGGAAGCAATGGATGCTTTTGACAAGACAAAATATAAAATGATATTAGCTATTGACGAAGCACAAGTATTGGCTTACGAAGAAAATGCGCATTTTGCGCACGCATTGCGTGCTGCACTAGATATTAGAAAAGATCGTATTAAGGTCATTTTTGCAGGCAGTTCAGAAGCGACATTGAGAAGAATGTTTGGTGTGGCCTCTGAGCCTTTTTATAATTGGGCACCTATAGAGCCATTTGAACTGCTGGGTATGGAGTTCGTTGAGGCCATGGTGAAAAAGGTTAATTCTATATGTAAGATGCCTTTAGAACTCAATCAAGCCGCTGGTGCATTTTTACAGCTTAAAAATACACCAGAATTTTTTAGAAGATATATTGAATCATATTTAACTAATCCAGAGGCTGGATCTGAGAGAGCTTTAGAATACACAAAAAATAGGGTCTTTAGCGATAAAAACTTTCAACAACAGTGGGATGCATTATTGCCAGCTGATAAATCTATATTACGTATGATTGCTCAGGGTGTTGCTGATTTACATGGAAAATTAGCAATAGAAAAGCTTGGCAATGAATTAGGTATTGGTAATGATGTCAATAAAAATACTATTCATAATGCTTTACGCCGATTAAGTTACAAAAGTTTAATCACTAAAATTGAGTATGGAAAATATCAGTTTGAAGATGAAGGCTTTTCTGATTGGGTCAGGTATTTAGTTGAGTAATGGTTATTTTTAAGTTTTTTTCCATTTGATGTTGCACCCCATACTCGGTTTTTGGTCTGCGCTTATCGGTTGCTGGTTGAGTAATTGATCTAAAACCAAACGAATTGATGAACCATTAGTGGGGAGATGATTGCCGGGTCTGGAGTCGTCGAGCTGTCCTCGGTAAACCAGATGTAGGTTTTTATTAAAGACGAAAAAATCTGGGGTGCAGACTGCTTGGTAGGCTTTTGCGACTTCTTGGGTTTCGTCAAACAAATAGGGAAAAGGATATCCTAAATTTTGTGCAACTGTTTTCATTTGTAGAGGGGAGTCTTCAGGATAATCATTGATGTCATTCGAATTGATCGCAATAAAACGAATATTCTTAGGCAGGTAGTCATGGGCTAAATGCACTAATTCATGATTGATATGCTTTACAAAAGGGCAATGGTTACAAATGAAAAAAATAACAGTTGCTTCGTGTTGATTTGATTGATGCAGACTGACAATCGATTCGCTGACCACATCGGGTAACGAGAAGTCCGACGCTTCTGTGCCTAAAGCAAGCATTGATGAATATGTTTTTACCATTTGAGATAAATTCCTTTTTTGGTTGCATCTTGAATGACTTTTGCTTGGGGCTTGTTGGTTGACACCCAATAGCTACCCATGTTGCTCAACGCAAATTTTACGCGAGGATATTGGCAAATTCTAAGCACTTTGCTGCAATTGATTTGTTGTAGGGTGTCTTCTGCACGGACTAAACATTGAAAATGGGTATTGCTTTGATCTGATGCAAGTGCAGCCCATTGCCCTGGGTCAAAGGTTGTTTGTAATTTAGGGCTCATAAATGCATCTTTGACGACAACACGTTCCAATTGAATTTTAATGTTAGATTGATTTTGAACAAAAAATAAAGTCTGTTCGTCTGTGTCATTAAAAGTTATAAACGGATCTTGAAAGCCAAAACCACTGACTTCGCATCCTTTGGGAAATGGTTCTGCAGATGCTGCTGCACAAAGCAATGCGCATGAGAATAGTAAAGCTAATCGGTTTGATAAGAACATTGTCACATAACGAAGATTAAAACAGGCCTTATCATAACACAGCTTATTTTTTTGTTGAAGATTCTGTTGAAATTAAGAAAAGTTTGCTTTGAATCTGGTGCAGAAATCATCTAAATAGGGTATGATTTCGGCTAATTTATTTTATATATTTGGCACACAAAGAGGTTAGCATGTCTCATAAATTTGAAGAAGGTAAAGATAAAATTTTAGACGCAGTCATTCTAAATTTGAAATCTAGGATCGATAAAAATGAGTTTTCTTTATGTGCTGAGTTTGTTCGTCAGTTCTATGGAACTGTTGCCATGGAAGATTTGAGTTTATGGACGATCGATGATCTCTGTGGTGCCGCAAGTCATCTCTGGTCTACCATGCGCACACGGCAGCCTCATGAAACCAAAATTTGCATCTATAATCCAGACATAAAACGTGATGGTTGGCAGACTTCTCATTCTGTCATTGAAGTGGTGACTGATGATGCGCCTTTTTTAGTAGATTCTATGCGAATGACGGTGAATCGAATGGGATTTTCATCTCATCTTGTGGTGCACATGGGCGGGGTTCGTTTAGCGCGCAATGATAAACATGTGATTGATAAGATTTATCCTCGTCGGGGTGAAGTTGTTTCAGATATGTTGATTGAAGCGCCAATTTTGATGGAATTTGATCGACAAACCTCGCCGGCTATCTTAGATGAACTTCGACAATCGTTGGCGCGTGTTTTAGAAGATAATCATGCTGTAGTTGCTGATTGGCAAGCGATGCGTGAGCAAGTTCGAGCAAGTATTCAAGAGCTTGGGCATGTTCCTGAGAATTTAGACCCGGCTGAAGTTGAAGAAACTCGGCTATTT
>CAMDJY010000165.1 GCA_945901145.1 Legionella genomosp. 1
CGCATTAAGCTTACAAAAAAAACGACCGAATCAACAGGTTGTTATTATTTCGAAAGATATTAACCTAAGGATTAAAGCAGGCATTTTAGGAATTCCCGCGGAAGATTATTACAACGATCAAGTCATGGATGACGTGAATTTATTACATAGCGGTATCCATATTCTAGACAACGCATTTTGGGATGCCCATTCTAAAAATATGGAGTCATGGAAAGAAAGTGGTAAAACCTTTTACCGGATTGAGGGGCCATTAACCGCACAATGGAGACCCAATGAAGGACTCGCCACAGAAGACAACCACTTTCACGCCATTGTGCGTCATACTGAAAAAGATCATGCTATTGTCCAAATGACGCGAGATTATTCACAAAGTAAAAATTCAGTTTGGGGAATTAATGCAAGAAATCGAGAACAGAATTTTGCACTGAATTTTTTATTAGATCCAGACATTGATTTTGTGACCTTACAAGGCTCGGCTGGCACTGGCAAGACTTTATTAACCATTGCTGCAGCATTAACACAAGTCTTAGAAGAAAATCGCTATATCGAAATTATTATGACACGTGTCACCATCCCCGTTGGTGAAGACATTGGCTTTCTACCAGGGACCGAAGAAGAAAAAATGACGCCATGGATGGGTGCATTAATGGATAACTTAGAAGTCTTACAAGGCTTTCAGGAAGGTGGAGATTTTGGCAAAAATGCGACACAAGATCTGCTCAAAAGCAAAATTAAAATTCGCTCCTTAAATTTTATGCGTGGACGTACGTTTCTCAATCGCTTTATTATCATCGACGAAGCGCAAAATTTAACGCCTAAACAAATTAAAACCTTACTGACACGTGCGGGCCCAGGGAGTAAAATTGTATGTCTTGGAGATATCAAGCAAATTGATACACCTTATTTAAGCGAAACCACATCAGGCCTGACTTTTGCCATCGATCGATTTAAACATTGGGAACATAGTGCCCATGTCACACTCACTCGCGGTGAACGCTCAAGGCTTGCATATTATGCTGCTGAGCATTTATAGTACCATGCTTTAGCAGAGGTTTAATCATGTCTAATTTAGCCATAACATTCGATGACGTTTTACTCATTCCTGCCTACAATCACCATGAATCTCGGCGTGTTGTAGATATTAGCGCCACTGATCGACTGGGTAAACTGAGCTTAAGTCTACCCGTAATGAGTTCGAATATGGACACCATTACTGAAAGTAAGATGGCCAATTTCATGCATAGTAAAGGCGGAATCGGAGTATTACATCGCTTTTTGGATATTGAAGAAAATATTAAAGAATTCCACGCCTGTGAGGGACAAGTCTTTGTATCGTTGGGCTGCACCACTGCTGAGTTAGGTCGAGCGGAAGCATTACGCGATGCCGGCGCTATCTTTTTTTGTGTAGATGTCGCGCATGCACATGCAAAATATGTTGGTAAAACCTTAAAAAATCTACGGCAAATGCTAGGCTCACGCTGTATCATGGCCGGAAATGTAGCGACTTATGCCGGCGCTGATTATCTGGCTTCCTGTGGTGCCGATATTATTAAAGCCGGAATAGGTGGTGGTTCGGTATGCAGCACGCGCATCAAAACTGGCTTTGGTGTCCCCATGCTCACGTGCATTCAAGATTGTGCACGCACGGATCGTTCCATTGTTGCTGATGGTGGCATTCGCACATCGGGCGATATCGTGAAAGCACTGGCATTTGGTGCGGATTTTGTGATGATTGGCGGCATGTTGGCCGGCACCACCCCAACCCCCGGAGAGATTATAACCAATCAGCACGGAAACCCAGTTAAACGCTATCGAGGCATGGCTTCTCGAGAAGCTCAAGAAGACTTTTTGGGTCAAATGAATGAATGGAAAACAGCCGAGGGGGTATCGACGGAAGTCCCCTACCGGGATACACAAGATGCGATTATTGCTGATATTATTGGTGGCCTTCGTTCAGGGTTAACCTACGCAGGCGCCGACTCAATCACCGAGTTACAACGAAAACTCAACTACATCCAAATCACCCCAGCTGGTCGCCAAGAAAGCCTACCACACAAGCTCATGGAGATTTAGTTATTATAGACCTGGTGGTGGCGTGGGCGGGAGATTACTATTTTCTGCTGATGGCGATGGTGTCGGTGCAGTATCCGGCTTTTGGGCTTGAGACGCATCAGCGGCTTTGCCATAACTTGAAAAAGGGCTGAACATCCGTTTCATAAAATTCATGAACGGCGAAGACGACGTATCTCCTAAAGGTGTGGATTTATTCATCGTTGCTTGAGTCTCTTCTATCAGCTGTGAAATTTCTTTCATACCAAAACCGGAGCCTTGAACAGTTTCCTTCGAAGCACCAGGTAAAACGTTACCGAGTGCATCACTCTGTTCATCTTCTTGATTATTCTTCGCATCTTTTTTATCATCAGTTTTAGATTTGGCACTTGGTTGAGTGTCAGCGCTTCCAGGATCTGGTGCTGGAGTATTATCAGGCATGATTAATTCCCTATAAAATTAACTATTACTAGTAATTATAGTAAATTATAGACAAAATACATAATTTATGTGAGAAATTAAGCATGTTTTATGAAAATCAGACCGATCATACACGCCCAATATTTTTTGACAGTTGGTCTAAGTATAATCAAAAGAAACCATTAAGCGCGCTGGAGCAGCAAATCGTTGCAGTCATACTTGATCATCCAGAATATCATGTATTTTTTAATCAAAAACCAGAACATCTCGATCATCAATATTTTCCTGAATTAGGTGAAACCAACCCATTTTTGCATCTAGGTTTGCATTTAGCGATTCGTGAACAAGTAGCGACGAATAGACCTGCAGGGATAAAAGATGTGTTTCAGAAAATTTGTGAAATAAAAAAAACAAGCATAGAAGCGGAACACGCCATGATGGAGTGCTTAGCGGAAAGTTTGTGGCAGGCACAACGAGATGGAATCATGCCGGACGAGCAAAAATATCTACAGTTATGTAAATTATTAATAAATTCATAGAATCTTCGGGTGATCTGCAAGGTTCAGAATAATCAAACAATCACTTAAGCAAAACGACCTGCTTCTTCAAAAGTCAGTCTTGAGCTACGCGGGTACAGGGAATCGGGTTTCCCGTAGCCGAGTGAACAAATAAAATTTGACTGAATTTTAGTGCCGGAAAAGAACGCCTGATCCACGCCAGCATTATCAAATCCTGACATCGGCGCGCAATCCAAACCCAACGCGCGGGCGGCAATGATGAGGTAAGCACCTTGCAAGCTGCCGTTGCGCATAGCGGTGGTTTCCGTGACTGAGGGCTGTGCAAACATCTTCTGCATGGCTTGTGCACGTTCGGGGGAACTGATGAGTTTTGGCAATTGGCTAGCGAAATCGAGATCATTGCCGATGATGACGGTGACTGGGGCAGTCAAAATTTTAGGTCGATTCATTTCCGCAGCAACCGCCGCAAGCCGCGCCTTACCTTCTGGGCTTCTCACCCAGACAAACCGTGCAGGGCAACCATTCGCAGAAGTCGGCCCCCACTTTAGAAGATCATAAAGCTCACGAATCAACGCCTCATCCACAGGCGTATCTTCCCACGCGTTATAAGTCCGCGCATCACGAAATAATTGATCCAAAGCCGCTACCGATAATGCTTGTTTCATCATAACTTTCCTTAGATTTGATATTTTTTAAGTAAAAATAAGAAAATGATTATAAAGCATTTTTAATAGATTTGTCTTTGTTGATAAAGCAAATTCTAATGCATCAACTTGAAATTATAAAAATCATAACTATACTTAAAATGTGCCCAGATACAATTAATGGAGATTGTCATGACTAATAAATTTAAAAGAGAATATCAGGAAGAGGTTTATAATACCTTGAGAGATGATAAATACTATGAAGAGAATGATGCACTCAATAAGAACGTGGAATTATTAAATAAGTTTCAGCAAATTAAAAATAAATTTGATGA
>CAMDJY010000166.1 GCA_945901145.1 Legionella genomosp. 1
AAGCATAAAAATTATTACAGTCAATCAGCGCAAACATGATTAAAATACCGAACGAATGGTATGAATCACCACGCCCCAAATGACTAACTCTAAGTCTTCAGTGATCACAATGGGTTTATAGCGATCATTTTCAGGCATGAGTTGTGTGCGCCCATGATTGACTGATAATCGTTTGACAGTCAGCTCACCATTGATTGCAGCAATAATAATATGGCCATGCTTGGGCTCAATGCTTCGATCAACAATCAACAAATCCCCATCTAAAATGCCGACATTTGTCATGGAGTCCCCAGCAGCACGCAGAAAAAAAGTAGCGGCAGGGTGCGTAATTAAATGATTGTTGAGATCAAGGTACGATTCGATATAATCATCAGCGGGCGAAGGAAAGCCAGCGCGCACTTTGCAGCCATACAAAGGCAATTTAAAAGAGATCCCCTTTTCTAAAAAACGCTGAATGTCATCAATCTTTGATAAAGGCACACGCAACGGTTTTGTTGTTTCTTTATATTTACCTAATCCTTTAGGACGACCTGAATTAGGCCTTCGACCCCCGTGCTGTGCCACAATAACACCACTTGATTCATGTACATGAATCAAATGATAAGCGCTCAAATCAGATTTTACAAGTTTTTTTCATAAAGAATACATTCACATACCTTAAAGACTCATCTATACTGAACGGGATTTAAATCAGTTATCTATCTCAGGGAGAGAAGATATGTCAACTCAATCCATGTGCCCGTTCAACAAGACTAAAAAAGGAATGTCTAACCACGAATGGTGGCCAAATCAGCTAAAGCTGGGTATTTTACGCCAGCATTCGTCCCTGTCTAATCCTATGGGAGATAATTTCAATTATGCCCAAGAATTTAAAAACTTGGACTTTCAGGCTGTAAAAAAAGATCTACACCAATTGATGACTGATTCACAAGATTGGTGGCCAGCAGATTTTGGTCACTACGGCCCTCTATTTATTCGGATGGCCTGGCACAGCTCAGGAACCTACCGGATTGGAGATGGCCGCGGCGGCGCTAGTCGGGGTAGCCAGCGTTTTGCTCCTTTAAACAGTTGGCCTGATAATGTCAATCTTGATAAAGCGCGCAGACTACTTTGGCCAATCAAGCAAAAATATGGTATAAAAATTTCATGGGCTGATCTTATCATTCTGGCAGGAAATGTCGCCTTAGAGTCCATGTCTTTCAAAACGTTTGGTTTTGCCGGTGGGCGTCAAGACCTTTGGGAACCTGAAGAAGATATCTACTGGGGATCTGAAGACCAATGGCTCGGAGATCAACGCTATTCTGGTGAACATGATCTTGAAAAACCACTCGCGGCGGTTCAAATGGGATTAATTTACGTGAATCCAGAAGGTCCGAATGGCAACCCTGATCCACTCGCTGCAGCACGAGATATTCGCGAAACTTTCAAACGTATGGCCATGAATGATGAAGAAACCGTTGCCCTAATTGCTGGTGGCCATGCCTTTGGTAAAACCCATGGTGCGGGCGATACAAAACACTTAGGGCCAGAACCCGAAGCCGCAGGTATTGAGGCTCAAGGACTCGGTTGGATCAGCAACTTTCACAGCGGTAAAGGCAAAGATACCATCAGTGGTGGTTTAGAAGTAACCTGGAGTAACACCCCTACTCAATGGAGCAATCACTACTTCGAGAATTTATTTGGTTATGAGTGGGAACTGACCAAAAGTCCTGCAGGTGCACATCAATGGGTTGCTAAAGATGCCCCTGCTTCAATTCCAGATGCCTATGACACGGCCAAATTTCATAAGCCGACGATGTTGACGACCGACCTCGCTTTGCGTTTCGATCCAATCTATGAAAAAATCTCCAGAGACTTTTTTGAGCATCCAGACAAACTCGCCGAGGCTTTTGCTAGAGCATGGTTTAAATTAACCCACCGTGATTTAGGACCGAAAACACGTTATCTTGGTCCTGAAGTCCCACATGAAGATCTTATCTGGCAGGATCCTATTCCAAAGCTTAATCACGCATTAATCGATGCAAATGACATAAATCTGCTGAAAAATCAAATACTAAATTCTAAAATGAGTCTGTCTGAACTCGTCTCAATCGCCTGGTCATCCGCTTCGACATTCAGAGGTTCTGACAAGCGTGGCGGGGCTAATGGTGCTCGTATTCGTTTGGCTCCGCAAAAAGATTGGGCAGTCAATCAACCGCTGCAACTCAAAAAAAATCTTAATATTTTAGAAAATATCCAAATCGCATTCAATCACAACCCATCTCATCCAAGCAAACAAGTGTCTCTCGCGGATCTGATTGTACTTGCAGGATGCGTAGGTATCGAGCAAGCGGCAAAAAAAGCAGGATATATCATAACCGTTCCCTTCACGCCAGGGAGGATGGATGCCTCGCAGGAGCAAACCGATGTCAGCTCTTTTGCTGTGCTCGAACCCGTAACAGATGGGTTTCGAAACTATCAGAAAACGCCATGCACGCGCTCTTTAGAAGAGCTATTGATCGATCGAGCACAATTATTAACACTGACAGCGCCAGAAATGACGGTTTTAATCGGTGGATTACGTGTTTTAAATATAAATGTAGCGCAATCCCAACATGGTGTTTTTACGCATCATCAAGCAACCCTAACCAACGATTTTTTCGTGAACCTACTCGACATGAGCACAACATGGAAGCCTGTTTCACAAGCAGCTGATCTCTTTGAAGGACGCGATCGCAAGACAGGCGACATCAAGTGGACTGGGACTCGAGTTGACTTAATTTTCGGATCCAATTCAGAACTACGTGCTCTAGCAGAAGTCTATGCGAGTGTCGATGGTCAACAAAAATTCATACAAGACTTCATCAACGCCTGGACTAAAGTAATGAACCTAGATCGGTTTGATTTGCAGGTCTAAGATAATCTTACTTTTCACCGTAAATATACTTAACGATATTATTTGCAACAGATTTCACAGTAAGTTTATCCGTCTCGAAACTCATATCAGCCAATTCTTCATAAAACGGTTCACGCTCATCACGTAAACTGACTAGTCGACCTTCCAAATCATCAGTTTGCAGCAGTGGTCGTTTTGTATCCCGTTTGGTTCGCTCAAATTGTTGTTGCAGTGATGTTTTTAAATAAATCACCGTACCACGTGCTGCTAATGCATTACGGTTTTCTGGTGTCATGACCACACCACCGCCGGTTGCAAGCACGATATTATTTTTTTGTGTTAATTCATCAATGACTTTTTGTTCACGTTTGCGAAAACCTTCTTCACCCTCAACATCGAAGATCCATGAAATATCAGCACCTGCACGTTCCTCAATCACTTCGTCCGAGTCATAAAACTCTAACTTAATTTCTTTTGCCAAAGCTCGACCAATGGTGCTTTTACCTGCGCCCATAGGACCGATAAGAAAAATATTTCGGACTTTAACGATACTCATTTTTAATTACATACCTCTTTAACTTAACAGAACGGCAAAATTACAAAATTTTGAAGATTTAATACGCGCTAAACGCATGATATTTTCCAGAATAAGATATTAACGTAAGTTCGTAAAAATTGGAAATAATAACATACTTAACTCAAGAATATTATTTAATAATTTAAAGACTCAGTATCTAAGACCATCACTAATAATTGAACACTACTGCGACCACGGTAATGATTAATGCCTAGTTTATAGGCCATCTCAACATGTCGGGCACGATGATTTGGCCATTCAGCTAAGTTTACATTAAAGGCAATCGCGTCTAACGCATCACCACCAGACTCATGCCTGACAGTTAATTTTAAATGATTTTGTCCAACCAAACGTTGATCTAAAATTTCAAAACGATTATCAAATAACGGTTCAGGAAATTGTTGACCCCATGGACCTGCATCTTGTAACTGTCTTGCTAAATCTAAATTAAGTTCTGTAATCGAGAGTGGCCCATCCGTCAGCAATTCACCTTCACACA
>CAMDJY010000167.1 GCA_945901145.1 Legionella genomosp. 1
GATTGTAATCCAGTGACACTTAAACGCATCATCAATGAAGGCGCAGGGTTATCTAATTTGCGACCAATGTGTTCTTGTCAACAATTAAAAGAAAATGGATATACTTTAAAGGAATTGATTCCTGTTTGCGTATGTTTGGAATTAAAATCGGCAGGTTTTGGTGCAGCAGACTTAAAATCTCAAGGATATACTGCGGAAAAATTAAAAAAATGTGGCTTTTCTGCGTGTGAAACCCGCGGCGCTGGGTTTACCGCGAATGAAATGAGTGCCGGGGGCTACTCGGATGGAGAATTAAAGGGCGCGGGATTTAGTGATGCTGATATCGCCAAAGCGGGTGGGGTGCCTGATGGTGTAAGTGCGGAGGACATCCTTAAGGCGCGCTGTAATCCTGATGCCTTAAGACAACTGCGCGCGCGCGGGGTGACGGCTGCTGCCATCGTCCGTATAAGTGGTTGTTCTGCGGCGCAATTACGCGCCGCGGGGTATACTGCGGAGGAATTAAAAGCTGCAGGATTTACCGCAGCAGAGCTTAAGGCCGCGGGATTTAACCCTCAAGATCTATTGTCTGCGGGCTTTAGCCCACGTGATCTGTTAGATGCAGGGTATTCTGCTGATGACCTAAAACGTGCCGGCGTGAGCGACCAAGATTTGAATGCAGCAAACAGCGTGTTGCCGCCTGCGATGACGCTCTTACAATTGCAACATTCAGGTTGTAGTGATGGCGCATTAAAACGAGCTGAACTGGCAGGTGTGTCGCCTGCATTTGCCGAACAAACTTCGGGATGCACGCTTGACGCAATTAAGGCTGCGGGTTGTGATTTAATTAAACTTAGAAAATTACATAGCCTCGGCATCAGTGCAGCGCGCATCCGCGAAGTCAATCATTGTCGTTTAGCCGATCTACTGTCAGCGGGCTTTAGTGCAAATGATCTCAATGGCACAGGGTTTAGTCCAGAAGAATTAAAAGCCGCGCATGTTGTCCCCATCAGCTTGGATGCCATTCGTGCTGCAAGCTGCGACCCAGTCAAACTTAAGGCACTCAGAGCTCAGGGTGTTTCAGCAAAACAAATTCATGATATCAATGGCTGTAGCGCTGCGGCTTTAAGGGCCGCAGGCTTTTCGGCACAAGAACTTGCGGATCTTGGGATGACTCCTGCAGATTTATTGGCTGCGGGCTTTACTCCAGATGATTTAACCGAAGCGAGTTTAATTCCAAGTGCTGTGATCGCAGCAGGACGGACTGCAGAGTGTAGTGTGGATTCTTTAAAAGCCGCCCGAGCTGCAGGGGTTTCTGCCAAAACAATTCGACAAACATTGGGGTGTAGTGTCGCAGCAATGAGGGCTGCGGGTTATACTGCAGCTGAGTTGAAAGCCGCAGGATTTTCTGCAGCTGAGTTAAAAAACGCGGGGTTTAGTGTAGCGGATCTTAAGGCTGCTGGTTTTCCAGATGATGTCCCTATGGTTTCTCCTATCAAGCCTGAAGCCACTCAGTCAATAACTCCTCCAGCAACTCCTTCAACGTCCCCTCCCTCAGTACTGATGTCTCCTGTGGTGATTAATCCACCCTCTGCAATTCCAGAAATGCGCACGGACACGAAACAGTTACAAAATTTGATGACACGTCAACAAATTCAAATGGCGGATCAGCGTTATCAAGCTAAAATTAAGCAACGGACTGGAGCCATGTTATCGGCAGCAAAAGAATCGTTACAGCGTTGGAAAAAAGTTCCGGAACAAGTCTTGGTTGCTGGATCCAAAAAAGATAACCCTGATAATGATAATCAAGACATGGACCATGCTACAGCGTCGAGAAATTATCAAAAGACGGGGCCTTCACCATCAATAGCGAATGGAGCCGGTGGTGAGAATATTATTAAAACAGGTGATATTTTATTTGCGGTCATGGACACGTCTGTCAATACAGATGAACCAGGTCCGATTCTTGCAACCATTGTGTCTGGTCGACTCAAAGGTTCAAAATTAATAGGCAGCTTTACCCTACCTGCAAATGCATCCAAAATGGTAATTAGTTTTAATACGATATCCATTCCTGGGGCTGATAAAACCGTCTCTATCAGCGCTTATGCAATTGATCCAAATACCGCACGCACAGCGTTAGCGAGTGAAGCCAACCATCATTATTTACAACGATATGGGGCTTTATTTGCCTCTTCTTTTATGGCCGGAATGAGCAGTGCGATTCAATCTTCAAATACCACAGTGAGCGTTGGCGGGACTGGAGGTACGACTAATACCACCGTTTCTACGTTAAGTCGTTCTACATTAGATAACGCGCTGATTGCACTTGGTGAAGTGGGTAGAGCTTGGTCGCAAACGGCACAAAAAGAAATGAATCGGCCGACAACTGTTGAAGTTTATGCAGGCACAGGTCTTGGTATTCTGTTTACACAGGATGTTTCATTATAACTGAACCGATAGGTAAATCATGATAGCGAATGATCCTAATAATGATGAATATAAATTTGACGATCTTGATTTATTGGCAGCAGAGCCCGAAGATCAAAAACTTGAGCCTGAACCTGATGAATTAAGTGCATCGGGACCAACATCTGCAGAAAAGCAATCTCAATTGGCAGCATTACTCGCGAATAAAACCGTGCGTAATGGGTTTATTGCCGTAGGTGGCGTTATATTATTTGTCTTTTTATATCAAGTCATGAGCTCGGTCTTTTATGGTCATAAGTCCGCGCAAGAGCCAAAGATTATTCCTGTTGAAAAAACAGTACCACAATCTGCTCCTGCGTTAATGGCGCCTGTTGCACCCGTTGTGTCAACGCCAAATGCTTCGCTTGATTCGGAATTTAAACAAAAATTATCTGCTTTAGCACAAAATCAAAATGTGATGAGTGCAAATATTGATTCTATGAGTCATCAGCTCAGTAGTATCAGTACGGCACTCAGTGATCTAACGACACAGCTGACGGCCTTAAATAATGGAATGAATCAATTAAATCATCAATTAGACGTGCAGGCACAGGCACTTGCCAAACTTGAAGCTGCTCAACATGAAAAGCATGTAGTCATGAGGTCAATGATGGATCGCCATGCTGTGAGGGAAGTGATTACTTATTCGATTCAGGCCGCAATCCCTGGCCGTGCATGGCTTATTTCAAATCAAGGGAATACCTTGACAGTACGCGAGGGTACTTCTATTCCGGGTTATGGCGTGGTGAAGTTGATTGATTCTAAACAAGGTCGGGTGATTACTAGTTCAGGTCGGGTGATTCGGTTTAGTCAAATCGATAGTTAAGGCGCGTATATGGCTGATTGGAGCGTATTAACCAATATTGCAAAATCGTTGCTTCCTGTACAAAGCTTGATTACAGGCAGTGCCTATATGATTGGTATTGGTTTTGCGATGAAGGCGCTTATTTCTCTGAAATCGCACGGTGAGTCTCGACAAGGCGCATCGTCTTCGAGCATAAAAGAGCCTTTATTATATCTTTTGGTTTCTGGTATTTTTATTTACTTTCCGACGGCATTTGCCATATTAATGAATACATCATTTGGCTATTCTTCAGTGCTTTCATATTCAGATGGTAGTGCTATGGGTGATTGGGTGGAAAATGGGGAGCTTGGGCGGGCATTGACCGTGATTGTGCAGACGATAGGATTATATGCGTTTGTTCGTGGGTGGATTATGATTGCGCGCTCGGCAGCTACCGGACAGCCACCCAATGGAACCGGAAAAGGCTTGACACATGTATTTGGCGGAATTTTAGCAGTTAATATTGTCGGAACGATAGAATTGGTAAATAATACTTTGATGGGTACGGGTTAAGGTGTATCTTTGATTAAATTGATTTGATTTCTAAAAGGGGAATGATGTGAATAGGCTAGATAAAAAAACTAATCAACTCAAATATTTGTTGACGTTTACTTTGTTGATTTTTTCAGGCGGTTTATTGGCAACCAACATGACTTTGGG
>CAMDJY010000168.1 GCA_945901145.1 Legionella genomosp. 1
CATCAAAAGCAATCCATTATTCAAGCCGTTGATTTTTTACAAGCAGCCAATGAAGTGGCAAGACAATTGAGCTTAAATCCGTCAATCGAGAATGATGCACGTGAGCAACTGATTAAACGTCATTTTCAGCACATGGACCCGCGTGGCAAAAAAATTGTCGTCGTCGGTGGCGGAGATACAGCGCAGGATATCATTCGTTGGGTTGCCCGCTATTTTAATCATGCAACTGATGAACATGTTCAAAGTGATTTAAATATCTTAGTGAGAGGGATAGAACATCAGCAACGAGGCATTCTGGATGGCTACCCGGCTCCCTCAAGAGCACCAACCAAAGAAAATCAATTACGTGATGAAGAAGTCTTATATATCCAAGGTAAAAAGCAAACTTTAGTACAAATATCTAAAATTAGCCCACAACCAGATGGTCGATTGACGCTCAATATAGAACAATATACATTAAAATATGCACAGCAAATTCAAATACATCCGCAATTAAGCTTTTTACTAAACAAAATCCCACGTGAACAACGTCCCTATGAAAAAGCATTGCATAAACAAGTTGAAAACGTAGACTTAGTGATTTGTGCTTTAGGTTTTTCAGAAGCACACGGCATCCCTCTGGCCAATAATATCATGATCGCAGGAGATGCCTCGAATGTTGAAGCAAAAATTATTGTCGGTGCACAAGCCAATGCAAATCGTACATGGCAACAAAACAAAAATATGATACGAGCAAACCCACAACCTATCAGCAACCATTTGACGATGAGTCATTGAAATAGAGTAAATTACATGTCAAAGTTATGCGAAAGGATATGATTAATATTTAAAGGAGTCACATCATGAGTAAATCCTATTTATCGCTGGCACTGTTCATTTGCTTATCTTCAACCAGCTTCGCAGAAAATGCATCTGTTCCAGTGCCGGCCCCTGCGATACCAACACCAGTACCCGTGGTCTCACCGGAGTTGATGGATTGTGACTTTCATTTTCCAAAAGACCTGAAAGTTATCGATCCCAATTTAATTGAAACTTGGGCACAAAAAGCGACCATCAAAGCATTTACATTCGATTCTAAAAATCTTGATGCACAGCTCAGTGATCTTAAGCACTGCTTTACCGATCAGGGATGGAAAGGATTTAACGACGCACTACAAAAATCTGGCAATCTAGAAGCTGTTAAACAAAAAAAAATCACATTTACAGCCACATCCATGCCAGGAACTAAGCTTACTCTAAGCAAAGAAAACCAATGGAAAGTCGAAATGCCAATAGAAGTCACTTATCAAAATAAAGATCACAAATTAGTACAAAATTTAAATGTCACCCTACTGCTCATGCGCAAACCAACCAATGATTTAGGCATTATGCAAGTGGTTGCCGTGCCTGTAAAAGGCCCAGAGACACCCGCTACACCTAAACCATAAAATTTGAGTGCAAATAATATGTATCTTGTCTTATTTCGAAATTATGCTATACCGATAAAAAGTGATTTATTTTATAAGTGAGCACAGAATGAATAATAAATTGTTTGCCGAACGTTTAAATCAAGCTCTTGATGAAATTGATTTTCCAAGTCTTCAAGATGAACGCATTGAGGCGTTCGCAAAATTATTTGATATTCCTCGCTTTAGATCTGAAACCGTACTTAAAGGGCAAATTTTACCAGATGATCCTCTGTTAATGGATGTTGCGCAAGAATTAGAAGTAGAACTTGAGTGGTTGTTAGGTAAATAAAAAAATCCAAATTCTACTTTACATCAAGATTGAAAATATGATACAAATATTTTGTCACTTCATGAAAATCTAATTTTTCAAAGTGGCGCAAGGAAGACTAAAAATAAATATCATCAATCAAACAAGGAAGGTTAATATGTCCAAGCACTCTTCAGATATAGGGAGTCAATTATGATCCCTCAATTATTTGCAACTTCATTTGTCATCAATCCTGTTTTAGGCATCGCTGTCGCAGCAGTCACTATTCCCCTTGGCTTAGGGATTGCGGTAGGCTTAGCAGATAAAAAAAAATCAGACAACCCCCCTCAGAAATCTAAAAAACCTGAAGAAAAAGCAGGTCTAATTCTCAAAAAAACCGAAAAACGTGTTAATAAAATTGCTTCAGATACTTTGAAGCAACAATCTGTGTTGGGTGCCATCACCACAACGGTCAAACACAATTCAAAACGCGTCGAACACTCAGCAAAAATACTCGAGAAAAGTGCCAACACCCTTGCATGCGAAACAGATAATACGCAACAACTTGTACGGCAAATAAATCATCTTACTCGAGAATTAAAGTCAACCAATATGGCATTAAATACCCATCAGAAAGCACTCGACCAACAAGAAAATTCTCTTAATAAAATCACTGCGACATTAAAATCGACACAAGTTAAACTTAAAAACAATCTACAAACACAAAACGAAGAAGCAAAAAAAGTGTTACACCATGTCACATCAACCGAAGGCAAACAAAAAGAAGTTTTATTAGGTCTATTGGACACTAAAGAAACCAAAATAAATCAGCTTGAACAAGAAATATTAGGGCTAAGAACAGGATTAAGAACAATTACTCGTAATTTACAAGAGCATAGTCTATTTCAACCATCCGAACCAATACCCAATAGAGAATCACAAGTCAGACACTCAGCAAACCAACAAGAAAATAAAGGGAGCCAACATGCCACATCTCACAAGTAATCATCAATCAACAGATGCAATCAATCACCAAAAAAAAATAAATGATATCAACACCGAACTTAATCAACTCATCAAAGAACAAAATCTTAAAAAAAGTTTTTTGAGTCGAATGGCAAGCTGGTATTCTAATTTTTCCATTTGGATTAAATTAGGCCTAGGAGTGTTAGCCGCAACAGCATCAGGTGTTGCGGGAATTTTTTTGATGCCATATTTTCTATTTTCCCCTCTGGTGAGCGCGGCAATTGGCTTATTGTCTTACTTGATTCCAAGTCTAGTTTTAGTTCAGCATCAACGTGCTGAAAAAAATCACCAAACGGCACTTGCGGCAGAAATTCTCAAACTGAAAACGGTATTACAAGAATCAATCTCTGCTTTTGATGCTATGAAAGCACCCATGGACAAAATTTTGTCCTCCCTAGAAGCAAAAAATCAGGAAAAAGCGAAAGACATTCAAACCTTTAAACAATCAGTTTCGTCTTTTAAAAATAATGTAGATGATGTTGCAGAAGCCCTGCTTCATACTCAAAAAAGTCAAATTTCTTTAACGCATAATAATCAAAACCTATCTAAATCTATTGATGATCTAAAAACTTCTCAACATGGTATGAAAAACGTACAGCAAGATTTAGCCAATATGAATCAAGCGATGTTCAAAACTCATAAAAAGCTACAAGAAAGTGCATCTTTGCTTGGAGACCTGAATGAAGAAGTCGTTGAAAACATAAAAGCATTAAAAGCCAGAAATCAACAATTTGAAGCACTAGAAAAGAATGCTATAAAAAACCAAACCGCTATCAACCGACACATGAATTTTCTTCAAAACAATATCAACCAAATCCCAAACTCTCCTGAAACTCCAGAACAACAACAAGAAAGCAACGAAACACTAGTTCGAAGAGCCTTAAATGCTGTTGCGCATATCGACCGAGGTAGAGCTGCATCTTCAACCGTACTCAACTTAGATGATTATCGAAATCGAAGATCGTATACTCGATAATCATCATGCCACAAATGTATCCCCAGATTTTGGGGATACATCAGCTCGCAATAACCTGATTTGATATTGACATCGAATATTTTTAAGCTAATCTAATTAACTAGAGTGTTATTATTTTAAATAAAATATTCTAGGATCTTTAGTCTTTTTCTAAAAAAAAGGGAGGTCATGTTGAATAAGAAA
>CAMDJY010000169.1 GCA_945901145.1 Legionella genomosp. 1
ATTGATGATATTAGTTGGGCTTTGGAGTGGATTTTCATATATTTATTTTTTAAAATCTTTTGGGCTGTTTGTTGCTGATGTGTTTATTCGTATTTTTAAATGTATTAGTCTGCCAATTATTGCTCTTTCTATCATTGTGACTTTATCAAATTATCGCTCCGAAGGACTGATGCGGCGAGTGTGGCAACGGACTTTGGTTTATACATTGGGGACAACACTTGTCGCTGCAGCGATTAGTTGTGTACTTTATAACTTGATTCAGCCGATGCCTGTTTCCATGCAGGACGTGACCAATGAAGTGATCTTACCAACATCTGAGATCAGTTATTTGGATCATGTAGCTCGCTTAATACCACAGACTTTTTTAACCCCCTTTTTAGAAAATCAAGTTTTGAGTGTGTTATTTTTAGGCGTTATTTTTGGTATTGCAATTCGTTTTATACCGGATTTAGAGGCTCGAAGTACTATTACTAATTTTTTTCGAGGGTTACATGGCCTAATGATGGTGATTACACGTTGGGTGATTGCTATGATTCCTTTGGGCTTGTTTGGATTTATCACGACAACTGTGGTGCAACTGCGAGCGGGTGGTGATTTAAGCGGCATTGGCCAATATTTGCTGGTGATTGTTCTGGCAAATTTGATTCAAGGGTTTATTGTACTGCCTTTGTGGTTAAAAATACACGGGATTAGACCTTTTCAAATGATGCGTAGGATGTTGCCCGCTTTGTCTTTAGCTTTTTTCTCTAAATCATCGGTTGGTACTTTGCCGGTGACAATGGATACAATTGAAAAACAATTACATGTTCGCCCTGAAATTAGTCGTTTTGTTTTACCATTATGTACGAGTATTAATATGAATGGCTGCGCTGCCTTTATTTTTACTACTGTTATTTATTTAATGCAAAATCATGGGATGCATGTTTCACTGATGGCAATGATGGTTTGGGTGGTAGTTGCTACTGTCGCTGCAATTGGTAATGCCGGTATTCCTATGGGATGCTTCTTTCTCAGTGTGAGTTTACTTGCCAGTATGAATGTGCCGATTACTTTGATGGGCGTTATTTTACCTTTTTATAGTTTAATTGATATGTTAGAAACTGCTTTAAACGTCTGGTCAGATTCTTGTGTTACGCAAGTGATTCATGAAAATATTATAGAAGCAGATCAAGAGCAGCAAATGATGGTTAAGTCGTGACTAAATTATCTATCGTCGCGCCTTTTTTTAATGAAGAGGCGGTTTTAGCGCAGTATCTTGAGAAGACTCTTGCTGTGCTGGACATGCATTTTGTTCATTACGAATTTATCTTAATCGATGATGGTTCCACAGATCAAAGTTGGGAAATTTGTACTTACTTTGTCAAGAAATATCCTCAGATGCGTCTGATTAGTTTTTCTCGAAATTATGGACATGAAATTGCTTTAACGGCTGGACTAGATTATGCCACAGGTGATCAAGTGATTTTAATGGATAGTGATTTACAACATCCGCCCGAATTGATTCCTGATTTAGTTAAAAAAGCTGCTGAAGGCTATGATGTTGTCTGTGCATCCCGGATGGATCGCGCCCATCAATCGTGGCTGAAAAAGGTAACAGCAAGATTTTTTTATTATGTTTCGCGTAAATTAACCAAGTTACCCATTGAGCCAGATAGAGGCAATTATCGATTATTAACTCGAACGGTGGTAGATTCAATTAAACAAATGAAAGAGAGTAATCGACATTTGGTGATGATGTTTGCTTATATTGGATTTAAAACTGCTGTCTTGCCTTATGCCTGTCCGCCTAGAATTGCAGGCAAGAGCAAATATCATGTACGCGCGTTGACCAATTTAGCGCTGGATTCTATCATTGGATTTTCTGCTCGTCCTTTACGATTGATGTCTGTTTTTTCACTTTTGATTAGTATTGTGATGATGGTGTATGCAGGATTTGTGCTGATTGAAAGGTTATTTTTACATCAAGCGCTTGCTGATGGCATTGCGTCTATTATTTTTCTTATTTCTGGTCTGTTTTCAGTGTTGTTTCTTTTTCTTGCGGTGATTTCAGAATATATTAGCCGAATTTTAATTGAAACCAAAAATAGGCCGCTTTATTACGTCAAACAAGATCTTACTCATGATAGCTTTATGCACACTCTTTGATAAATTTACTCGCTATTTGTTGGTCGGTGGTTTAAATACAGTCATTTGTTTATTGATTATGTACCTGGGCGCTCGTCTTAATTTACATTATTTGGTCTATACCCCCATGGGCTATATGACAACGATTTTGCTTAGTTTTTTTATGAATTTACATTATACTTTTCAAGTTAAAGATCGAGCCGGATCTCGTTTAATTGGTTTTTTATTAGTAAGTTTAGTAAATTTAGCCATTGTTGAGTTGATGGAGTACGGTTTAATAGAAATATGCTCTTTTCCACGTTGGCTTGCAATCTTAACAGGGATGGCGTGGTATGTTTTGACGGGATTTTTAATAAATAACTTCGTTATTTATCGACATACAAAAATTATTTTTGAGTGATTACATGCGTGAAAAACCTGATTGTCTGTGCAGATGATTATGCTCAAAATGCCGCTATTTCTGAGGGTATTCTGAAGGCTTTGACTGCAAAAAGAATTAATGCAGTGAGTTGTTTAACAAATATGACTGACTGGTTTGAAGCAGGACAAGTATTACACGCCACAAAAACCTCAGCATCCATTGGATTGCATCTTAATTTTACTCAAGGGCAACCATTAAGTACGGCTTGGAAAAACAAGTACGGAATTAAATTTAAATCATTGATCGCCGTCATCTCAAGTAATTATTTTAAGTATATTGATAGGGCCTGTATAGAAGCGGAGTGTTTAGCGCAATTAAATCGATTTCGTTTAGTTATGAAAAGAAATCCTGATTTTATTGATGGTCACCAACATGTGCATCAACTGCCTATGATACGCCAGGTATTATTATCTATTTATGCCAAAGAGCAACTCACGGGTTGGATGAGGGTATCTGATTATAGTCGCGTATTTAATAAAAATATTGTCAACCCGTTGAAGATGTTGATGATAGCTCAATTAGGTGGTTTTGCATTGCGCCGCTTAGTGACGCAGATGCATATACCCACCCATACCAGCTTTAGTGGGATTTATCGTTTTGAGCATGCCGCTGAATATGCCCAATTGTTTAAAAAATTTTTATCGATCAGTGAACCTAATGGTTTAATTATGTGTCACCCTGGATTACCTTCGGAGGATCAATCTGATCCCATACGAGTTTCTAGATCTTATGAATTAGATTATTTTATGAGCGATGATTATTTAGCTGATCTAGAAGCTTATGGTTTTAAGCTTTTTTAATGAATATTTGATGAGTATATGATGAGTATATGATGTTACAAGCCCGAGAAATTAATTTATATCGGTTGGTATGTTTGGTGTTAATTTATTTAGCATTAACCCGTTTGCTCGGCATGTGGGTGATGCCTTTGAATGATTCTACCGAGGCGCGCTATGGTGAAATTGCCCGTCTTATGCTCGAGAGTCATAATTGGGTGACGCCGATGCAGACACTTGGCGAGCCTTTTTGGGCGAAGCCACCCTTATCAACTTGGTTGTCCGCAGGTTGTATGAAATTATTCGGGGTGCATGCCTGGGCCGCGCGCCTGCCTGCTCTGCTCTTGTCAATCGCAGCTTTGGGTTGTATCGGACAACTTGCTTATCGGCGTTATGGGGTAAATTTGGCTGGTATGGCTTTATTAATTTTGGCTGGGAGTCCTTATTTTTATATCGATGCGGGTGTTGTCATGACTGACCCCGCATTATTATTTAGTATGACTCTATCTATGGTCTCTGCATGGTTGGCCATTAAAGACAATCAAACAT